>NZ_JAJBUX010000059.1 GCF_020860125.1 Cloacibacillus sp.
GATGTTTTTTCGCCGAGACTGAGGGAGAGTTGACCTTAGGTTCTCCCGCGGCTTTCGCCGCGGGCTCTGTTTGGCGCGGTTCCCGAGCCAAACAGAATAACACTCCTTCCGTCAGCCGCCAAAAACAGGCGGCCGACACCTCTGATGTAACTACCAGCCGAATCGCACGAAATCAAAGATTTCGGCTCCCTGGCCGCCTCAGAGAGGGAGGCTACAAGAGCAGAAACTAAACCGCTGTTTATATTACTCCCACAATGAACGTAGATATATGTTTGGGAAATTTTATATGATAACAGGAAAATCGGCGCGAAGAAGTGCCGTAGGCTAAATAAGCCGGTTCCTGAGTACCGGAGCCGTATTGTTCATACGGCGAGGACACTCAGGGACCGGCTTATGACGCATACGGTGCTTATTCGCGCCGATTTTGATAAACGCCGATTTTACCAGCCGGAGCCGCCGCCACCGCCACCTCCGCCGCCGGAAAAGCCGCCGCCTCCGGCTCCGGAAAAGGAGCTCGGGGCCTGTTCCGGCTTCATGCCGGCGGCCATGCTGGAGCCGATCGCGTCGGAGAAAGAGCCGAAGCCGCCCGTATTCATGAAGATATAGGGGGAGGGGCCGGCGTACCACTGCGGTGTGTACTGCGCCTTTTCAAGCACCTTCGCGAACCGGTCTCCCCAGGTCTTGGCCGCTCCGAGCGCCATCGCGTAGGGCAGGAGCCGTTCGAACAGCTCGGGGGTCTCGTCAGGCGCGTTCAGCATCTCCAAGCGGTCCTTCTCCGCGACGGAGATATAGAGATTCAGTCCCTCAACCTCGCTGTTGAGCTCCTCGCCCCTCTCAGTGCGGCTGGTGACAAAGGGGCGCATCAGCGCCGTCACCGCTGCCGCCGCGATAAAAGGCAGGACTATCAAAAGGACGGCGCGCTCTCCCTCGAAGATCGAATACGCGGCAAAGGCCGCGACGATCGAGGGAAAGAGGGAGAATATGATCTCCTTTATCTTTGTAATGAAAGAGCCGTCGGGAGAAACCTTTCTTGAGAGGGAGATCATGAGCACCGCGCCTCCGAAAATGCCGGCGGCGGCCGTGGTCGTAAGGCTGTCTCCGGTGAATGGCAGCGTTGTGGCGAGTCCGGCGATAAAAATCAGCGCGCCGGTGAGACAGAGGCCGATATTCGTGGAGACCAGCCCGCGGCTGAGGCTGGATATGCCGCGCCGGAGGCCGCCATTCGCGTTGGAAAGCTCCCTGGCGTTCTTCTGCTCCAGCGTGACGCTCTCCCGGTCCCCGGGGAAGAGCCGCATCATCATCGCGTCCTCGTCCCGCGTCAGTTCGACACTGCCGTTCTTCTTCACGAGCGTGAAAATATTATGTTTATGTCCAAAGAACGAGGGCGGTTCGTCGCTCTCCTCAATCTTCAGCGCCCCCTTGACCGCCAGCCTGATGATATTTGCCGTCATTGAGACGCGGTCGACCTTCATCTCCTTTATATAGCGAACGAAGGCGGGAGAAGAATCCTTTGGCGGATAGAAGCGTGGGATCACCGCCGGTGGCTCCCCTCCGCTCCTGCGTTTTAGAACCGCGAAAGCGAACCACGCGCAGGAGAGGGCTAAAGTCGCGAAGGCGATCCAGCTCTGCCTGCGTTCGTCTCCGAACGGAGACGGCGGCGGGGAGATGAGCCCCTTCTTCCACGTATATACGACGGTGAGCCCCTCTCCCGGCGACAGCGGATGCGTCGTGACGACCGTATTTCTATCGGCCAGCTTGGCGTCTTCCTTAACGCCGCGCTCGCCGTAGGCTCCGACGTACCATTCTATCGAACGAAAGGGCTCGCCCGCGTATTTTTGCGGCAGAGAGACGCTGCAGGCGGCCGTCATTATCGGCCATGACCAGCCGTTGCCGGTGACGTTCCAGTAAAGTTCGTCATAATTTTCAAAGAAACCTATCTGGCGCGTCGTCGTGTACTTTATCGTAAAAGTATGGAGCCCCAGCGGTATCATCGAGCCGGGATCGCCGATCTTCACATAGGCGTAAGCGCCGTCATAAGAGATATTGTAGGGAATGTCCTCGCCGTCAAGCTTGACGGCCTCCACGTCAAAGCCGACATCGAATGAGCGTCCGTTCTTATCCTTATACCTTATAGGGAAATTCCGGATGATGCCGCGCTTTATACTCTTATGCTCAATATTTACCAACAGCTTCTCCTTGACCTCAAGAGAGCTGTCCTCGCGGATCGCTATCGTGCTGCGGAAACTTTCAATGATTTCCGCGGCGCTGGCGGGCAGGGCGGAGAAAATAACGGCACAAAACATGAGCAACAAGCAGATATTTGTCTTTTTCATTTGCCGCCTCCTTAATTTAAATGTTATCTTATCTGGAATATCTGTCTGACGTTAAAATGCGACCTTTGGCACGGCGCATTCCGACTCATCCGCCTCGTAATACGGCAATGTGGAAAAGCCCATCGGCCCGGCGATCAGCATGCCCGGGAACTGCTGTACGGCGTTGTTCAAATTACGCGCGGAGCCGTTGTAATAGCGGCGCGACATCTGAATCTCATCCTCGATCTTACTGAGCTCTCCCTGTAACTGAAGAAAATTCGTATTGGCCTTAAGGTCGGGATAGGCCTCGGCGACGGCAAAGAGCGAACGAAGCATGGAGGTAAGCATATTTTCCGCCTTCATCCTCTCCGCGGTATCGCCTCCCGCGTCGACCACCGCCGTCCGCGCGCGGGTCACGTCGTCCAGCGTGCTCTTCTCATGCCCCGCATAACCTTTTACGGTCTCCACAAGATTGGGAACAAGATCGCTGCGGCGTTTGAGCTGTACGTCGATGCCGCTCCAAGCCTCCTGCGCCATATTTCTCAGCTTGACCAGCCCGTTATATGTCCCGATAATCCACACCACTATGAGCGCGGCTATACCTAATACTATCCACAACACCATGAGAAATTTCTCCTTCCAAATCTCTGATTTGTCGGTAGATTATACCTCTGTTGTGATGATACGTGTTAATATTTATAGCGTAAATAGGCAAATAAACGGTAAAACGCAATGCCTGATGTGATAAAAAAATAGATGGATATGGAGGAATAGAATATGATGATAAGACTTATCGCCGAGGACGGCCAGATGCGCTCGGTAAAAGTGGGTTTCAGCTGGACGGTATTCTTCTTCGGTTTCCTTGTGCCGATATGCCGGGGCGACGCGAAGTGGGCCGTGATAATGTTCGCGGCGAGCGTGCTGACGCTCTTTTTCGCGCAGCTAGTATTCAGCTTCACCTATAACGGCACCTACATCCGTGAGCTGCTGAGCAAGGGGTATCGTCCCGAGGACGAGTATTCCCGTGCCGTACTGGTAGCCAAGGGATATATCGCCTCATAAAAATCGGCGTTTATACGCGCCGTCTGCGTCATAACTTGCCCCCTGAGTGTCCTCGCCGTATGAAGATACGGCTCCGGTACTCAGGGGGCAAGTTATTTAGCATCCGACACGTCTAAACGCCGATTTCCTTTGGGTGGGAAAGCAGTAAATTGCGATTTAGCTTTCTGATCGTTATGCAAGTTTATCGATGTATGGACATACAGTCAGTCACTTCTTAAAAATTCAAATACCAACTCTATAAACGACAGGGCGAATTGGCGTGCGGCTGGTACTTTGGTACCAAAGACGGAGTTCGGCACCGGAGGTGTTTCGCTGTTATGTGTCGTTCGGAAAAGTTACTTAACGTATATTAGGTAATTTTACGGTGGACACTAAAAAATATTTGTTGCGCGACATGGCCGTGCTGTGATACGATAGCCGTGCAGCGGATGTAAAAATTATTTATCAGTGCGGTGACGTTCGAGGATACGAGCCTCCTGCGTTCCGCGGATAATATATCTTAATTGGAGGTAGGTAAAAATGAAAGACGGACGAACGCCATTTTTGCAAAAAACGAACCTTAGTACCCTTCCACGGGGGGGGCAACCGTAGTTTACGCTGGTTAAAACTTCTTCCTTTTTCCTCACCCTTTAAGTTCCTGATACTCCTGCTTGCCGCGCTGTGCGCGCTGATTCCCTTCGCCGCCCATGTCGTTATGGCGGACAATCCAACCTACGAGACAACATACTATTGCCTGCAAGCGGAAACGGGCAGCGAAAAAATCATTAAATACACCGCGGATTCATATTCGCCCTTAACCCCCATCGGCGTTGTCAAGGTGGATGGGACACATTTGCAGATCACTTTTGACAGAGAGCTTGAATATGCCACGACCATAACTACCAGAGACGGCGGCAGCGGCGTCAGCATGGTTGGAACGCAGGCGTGTTCTAAGTTCACAGTTGAAGATAATGGTACCAATGTTGGTGTATTTAGAGTTGTTCCTCTCGCTTCGCCGACAGGCGCGGACGGCCGCCGGACGTTTCGTACCGTAGAGGTTGAACTGGAGAAAACCGTCAGCGATTCGGCAATGGTATCCTACGATCCTGAACTAAAAGGCCATAACGATTCGCTTGCGCTTGCCGACCCTAACGCCGGAAAACTTACAGGTGCGTTTGGCTCCGTCAGCGCCGCCGCTCCGCAGGCACAGTTAAAGACGCTGGCCTTGGATGCAGCTGTCAGCGGTCAAAACGATGGGACGCTGATGGACGAAAATACGCCCACAGAGCCAACGAGGATGTTTGAAGAGTCTCTTGCTGACGATAAGGTCTCCAGCGTTGTTATGACCTTCACGCTGGATAAGGAGTCCGACTGGTCCGTCTCCGTAAACGGCGCGGCTCCCAATCCTGGCGCGACGGCGGCGAAAGGCAGTGTCAACGTGGGTCTCAAAGAGGGATGGAACCGCATTACGCTCACGGTGGGAGACGTATCCCAGCTGGGCTTTGTCACATACGAGATCTGGCTCTATAAGGGCACTCCCGCCTACACCCCCGTAACGAGCATTACTCTCGAATCGGAGAGTGGCGAACACTTTGATACAATAACGCCTGCTGACGGTTACCTTCAATACTACGCCTCCATACCGGGTTCATGCAGGAGTGTCGTGGTGAAAGTCGCTGCCAAAGACGATCCGCAGAGCATCGAGATAAACGACGAAATTGCCGACCAGGACGGCAAGGTGACTCTAAGCATTCCCGCCTCCGGGTACACATATTCTGTCAAAATAACGGTCACCGGTAAAAATGGCGAGACCGCCTCGTATATAGTTGAATTAAACAGCCGCAATAACGACATGAAACTTAGCGACCTTAAAGTCTATAAAGTAACTCAGAATGGAAGCAGGACGGAACTCACGCTTAAATATAGATCTATCGGCAATGACCCTGGTGGAGAAGGATTTAAACAGGATCTGAAAACTGAGGGCGGCTGGCGCTATTATTATGTGGATTTGAATTCGTCCATCGTAGCCGAAAAATGTACATTTGTAGTGGTTCCCACCGTTGAGGCCAACATGGCGTACGGTACGGATATCTTTGTCGGTCTCAGAGGCGGTTCCCAACCGCAGCCTATAGAATCCGGAAAAGACAGTAAAGGCTTTTCCATAGGAGAGTCGGATCAGAATCTCCCCATCAGCATCACGATGAGCCGGAAGAACCCTCAGACTGGTAATCCGGATGTGAGCGACTACAAGGTTCAGATAAACCTGATATCGAACTTTGTAACTCCGCAGCTTGAATCTCTGACTCTCCACGATATATGCGAGACGGAAGACGTGCTTACCCTGTCTCAGCCGGAGTTAGGCGCCGGTGAGAGAACATTCAGGACAAAGCCAAACTCGCTAAATTTCACGCTGCATGCGCAAATACCTAATGACCCTGCGATTATGTTGGATACGAACTTGGATAGGGACAAGGACAGCTGTACGATTTCAGAGGGAAAGGTTACCGCCCGCATTAATCTTGAGTGGGGGGAAAAGAGAACGATACGGTTCACAGTCAAGAATATGGCGATTGACCAAGAATATGAGTTCAAGCTCAACCTGCAGCAGGGATACGAGGGGAAGTTCATATATCTGGGGGTCAGCCCGGAATATCTCTCGCATATATGGCTAGACGGAGCGGAACCAGAATTTACTATAAACGAAATGAGCTCCTATACGCAATTCGAGCCTCCCACGGAGCCTGGCGGCAATAGAAAATTTACAAACGTTATAGAAAGTTATGTATTCAAAAAAAGATATAAAAAGCTTAACACTGACGGCGGTAATAGTATCACCGTCAACTGGTCGGTGTGCCCTCCGATAGACAATCAAACTGGCCTCTTAAACTTCAAGCTCGCGAGCGTTGTTTCTCCCGATGAGACGCCAACAAACTGGAAAATTGGTACAGTGACGGTTAATCCCAGAGGGACAGGCGGCACGGTTGAACTCATTATTAATACGAGTGTACAGCCAGAACCCTATTATAGGGAGTACTCTTATACCAGCTCTAGTGAGGGCGGCAAGGGAGAGGTGGATCGTGTCCACCCCGTATATTTACAGGCCGAACTGCCGGACGGTAGGATGCGCAAAGGAATATTTGCGCATATAACAACGAGGGAGGATTTGGAGTTCCCGGACATAATAATAAACGAGTATAAAAAACAGGATTTTAAAATCATCGAATTTAATCCAGTTAACCAAAGGCCACCGATAACGGACTGTTATATCACAGGCGGCTATGCAGGCGACCATACAAATGATTATAATATAAAAACAATACAAGTAGGTGCTGTATATCAGTTTAAGATTACTATTCGTGGTCGTACATACGGTGATTACAGACGGGCAAATAATGGGGAATTTGCGAAAACATATCCGCGTGCGGTATTAAATCCTAATGACTGGTTGTCAATAGCGGAAAGGCTTGAGGTTTACAAACAACATTTCCCAGGTACGAAAGATGATGCCTTTGACGGATACTATGTCGACTACAGCCATGACCCTATTACATGGACTTTGGTTGGTGATGGAGAGCTGTTTAGCAATCCTAACGACGTCAGCGAATATGCCACCATCGATCAGAACGGCGTTGTCACGACACGAAAAGCGTTCCCTGCCGACGACTCATCTTCTAGGATTTGCGTAGTAGCACGTACGTCAAGGAATAAAGTTACTTGTAAGGCAAATTTCATTATACTTCCTGAGCGAGCCAGTGATGTTTCTGTAGGTACAAACATACCCTATATAGCCTTGTCACCTAGAGCGGCTTTTTACGGCTATAAGAAAAATTATAATTCTTCGGGAGGAGGAAACGACGATCCTGGATGGAAACATCTAACAGATGTCTGGAATATGAACTCTTCCAATGGATATGGCGACATTCGGTGGAGCGCGTTAAGTGTAAAAGGAGGATCGCTGCGGTTCTCAGGAAATACCGCTCTGGGAATGAAGCTTGTCAACGCTCCCAAAAATTGGTATGAAAAATCGTCTGGAAGCTGTAATTTTGCGCCGAATATTACCAATTTAGACGCACTAAATAAGCGCAGCGGCTGGGAGGAAACGTACCATAATATACCTAAAAATCAGTCGTTCTTGGCGGGCTTGGCGAACTTCATTAAAAAAGAATTTGAGGGTACCGACGCTACTTTTAACGGTCCCCATACTTTGCCGGTATCTGGAGTTTCAGAACATCAGTCAATCAGTGATACAGAGCACGGTTTAAATACTATTGAAAACAATTATGTATATCTCACCCAAGAGGGTAGAGTTCGATTTTTTGGAAAGTCCTCAGCGTTCAATATCAATACCATTATGGCGCTGCGTGGCGCTGCCTCTGAGGACTTAGAGACTGTTCAAGCCAGCGAGAGAGGACGTTGGGACTATGAAGAACGTACTATAACGAAGGAAGAACAGGGGACGTCGGAAGATATTGTGTTATATAAGTTTTCTGACGGCAGAACCGGTGTCAGCTGCATCGTTGACCTTGATAGCGCAGGGACTGCCGAGGAGACTAAGACTAGTGGTAAGAGTTTGTCCAGACAATCGAGCAGTAGCGTCATGGCTGCGGCAAATGAGATTGAATGGATTTACCCTGATATGCCAGGTGCCGAGGATATAAGCATAACCTACGGCGACGGGACGCCGGTTTCCTCCGATTCCTCCCTCTATTACGATAATATAATGAAGTTATCAAGAAGCGTAAGCACAGGTGTGAAGGTAAGCCGCGGTGCTGTAACGAGACCAAAGCTAGCTCCGATAAAGATGAACTTTGCCGTTGATTCAGAGGCTTTTGACAATCTTGAACTGTTAAGTTTGAATTACAAGATGAAGAACAGCGATGAAGTGTATACCATAAATGTGCAGGGTACCAGCACTAACGGCGGTTTTTCTTTCAGCGACGCGGCTGAGGATAAAAAGCAGGACGACCCCGCGGCAAATTCCGGCGGTGGCAGCGGATGTAACGGCGGCTTTGCCGGTCTGCTGGCTCTCTTTGCCGTAGTCCTGCCGCTCTGCGCCATAAGACGCGGCAGAAGTTAAATATCACCGGAAACGGAACCGTCCCGCGCCGACCAACTAAAGGCCGGCCGGTTCCGCTTCTAGCGTCAGTCTGAACACAAAAACAAACCTAAATTGCTGTTTACCTCTTTCCCTACCCGAAGGAAATCGGCGTTTAGAAGTGCGAGTTGCTAAATGAAATGGGGGCTCCGATACCGGAACCGTATCTTCATACGGTGAGGATTCGGAGCCCCCATTTTATGACGCAAATCGTGCTTATAAACGCCGATTTACCAGTTCGCTGATTGATTGAACGGTATAATCGATCTCTTCTTCCGTGTTGAAATACCCCGGCGAGAGGCGCAGCGCGCCCTCCGGGAAGGTGCCCAGCGTCCGGTGGGCCAGCGGGGAGCAGTGGAGGCCGGGACGGCTCTCAATGCCGTATTGGTCGCTGAGGTCCCGCGCAAGGGTGCCGTTGTCCATACCGTCGACGTTGAAGGCGTAGACGGGCAGCCGCGGCGTGTCGTCTCCCGCGGCGCCGAGCAGTCGCATCCCCTTTATCGAAAGGAGCCCCTCCTCGAGGCGTCTGCCGAGCTGTTCTTCTTTGGCGGCGATCGCTGCGATGCCGGTCTTTTCGAGCCATTCCAGCGCCGCGTCAAGTCCCGCGATGGCGGGGAGGTTAGGCGTACCCGCCTCAAATTTGTCCGGCATGAGCGTCGGCTGCGTCTCCTCGTGGGAGAGGCTGCCGGTGCCGCCGGTTATGAGGGGCGCGCATCTTTCGGCAAACTCGGGGTTCCAGATAATGCCGCCGGTACCCTGGGGGCCGAATAACCCCTTGTGGCCCGTGAAGCAGAGGGCGGCAATGCCGAGCTCCTGAACGTCGATCGGCAAAAGGCCGCCAGTCTGGGCGCAGTCGACGACGAGCGGAACGCCGCGGCGGGCGCAGATCTCCGCCACCTCTTCGATCGGCTGGACGGAGCCGCAGACGTTGCTGCAGTGGGTTATGACGACGAGATCGGTCTTTTCCAGCAGCGCTTCGGAGAGCGCCTTGGACGGCAGGTAGCCGCGCAGGCTGCACTGCAGCACGTCGACCAGCAGGCCCTGTTCCTGCAGCTCCCGCAGCGGACGTACCACGGAGTTGTGCTCCATCGAGGTGGTGACGACGCGCATCTCAGGTTTTAGAAATCCCCTGAGCACGATGTTCAGCGAATGTGTGACGTTTGATGTAAGCGTCACGTATTTGGCGTTGGCCTTCGCGCAGCCGCCGAAGAGTTTCGCCGCGCGGGCGCGCGCCGTGAAGACGATGTCGAGGCTTTTAAGGTCCCGTTCGGAGGCGGAGCCGCGCGCGGCGTTCGCGCCGGCGCGCGTCATGAAATCAAAGACCGCCTGCGGTACCTCCTGCGGTTTGGGCCAGGTCGTGGCGGCGTTATTCAGATAGATATGTCTCATATCAGCCGAGGACTATCGGCTTGTCCGCTCCGAAGACCGCCTCGGATATTTCGAACATGTTGGATATGGTGCCGATAGTGATTTGGTCGGTGATCCCGAAGTGCTTCGTACAGGTGCCGCAGATGAGGATTTTTGTCCCAGCGGCTTCCAGCTCTTTAAGGGTGTCGAGAGTCGAGGCCTCCGGCAGCGCCATTTTTACGCCCTCGTTCATCAGGGCTATGGCCGCCGGCGGCGTGGATGTCTTGGTCAGCGTTCCGAGGTACGCCTTCATAAGCACCTCTCCGAGGCCGTCTGAGGGAGCGCCGATTTTGTCTGAGGTGAAGAGTAGCGCGGTACGCGCCCCGCCGTCCTTTTGTACAGCGGCGGTTTCGCCGCTCTTTTTGCCGGTGATATATATGCCTTCGGCGCCATCCTCTCGTGAGGCGGCATATCCGCGGCTTTCAAAGAAGCGCGTGACATTTCCCGCCGCGACCTCGTTGTCCACGCAGGCACGGATCTGAACGGCACCTTTATCCGCCTCTTCTTTTACAAGCAGGACCGGTTTCGGGCATTCCAGTTTTCTCGCGTCGATTTCTGTCATGATGTTTTCTCTCCTTCTTTAGAAAAACCGCTGACTATATGAGCCGCGCCGCGGCGTATAATCAGCGGAAGATATAGGGCTATAGGGATTAACGGTCTCTAATGCTTCTGCTGTTTCAGAAAGGCGATGAATTTTTCCACGAGCTGCGGGTCAAGGCGTGTACCGGCCTGCGCGCGCAGTCTCTCTATCACTTCGTCTTCTGTCGGGATGCGGCGTCCGGGCCAGGGGCGCGTCATCTCATTCCAGGCGTCCGCGATGGCGAATATCCTTGCCTGAACCGGTATCGCGCTGCCTGAGAGTCCCTGCGGGAAGCCGGTGCCGTCCCAGTTTTCATTCCACGCGTAGGGCAGCGCGGAGGCGGGGCGCAGGAGCTCTATCGCTTCCATGAAGTCCTTTGATTTTATCGGATACTTTCTGTATTCGCGCAGCTCCGCGGGCGTAAGCGGCGAGGTCTTGGTACGGATGGAGAAGGGCAGCGAGAGCATGCCCATACGGCTGAAGAGCGCTCCCAGGTAGATATAGATGAGCTCTTCCTCTTCGATACCGTTCTCCCTTGCGAAGTCCCGTGCCTTAGCGGCGCCTCTGACGAGCGCGGCGCGGAATTTCTCGTCTCCAGGAGAGAATGCCGTCGCGATGTCTTCAAGCGTCTTCATGCAGAGACGTCTGCCGGCCTCCGCGAAGCGTTTGTGGACGGAGATGGTGATATCGTCGGCTTTGTTCTTCTCGCCCTGCTTGAAGTCGAAGAAGGCCATGAAGTCGTTCAGTGTGCGCTGGATGCTCGCGATTTCGTCACGCTTACGGTCTATCGTGATGCTGTGCGCGTCGCCGGCTTCGTCGCGAATCGCCTCTATCTCGCGCTGCAGCCGTTTCATGCGGTTTGTTATCTGGTATTTCATAAAGAACCCGAAGAGGAATACTACGAAGAGCGCGGCGATCGCGAGAATGGAGAAGAGTATCTGCAGTTCACGCTCGGCGCTCTTGATGTCCACGTTTTGAGAAATGCCGGAGATCCAGAAAGCGGGCGCGCCGGCGTGGTCGCGCACAAGCAGACGCCCCGTGGTGAATGAATTTCGCGGGTCGTTGTTGAGGATCATATTCGGAAGCTCCCGCCCCTTGTCTTTTTGCGGAACGGGCTCCACGGCGAAGGTGAAATGCAGGCCGGCGGTGATTTTATGGATCATTTTCGGCGATAGGGCCATCGTGGCGATAAGGTATCCGGCCTGGCCGCCGCCCTTGTCGGAGCGGCGTATGTGCTTGACGGCGAAGAATATCGGTTCCTCACCTTTCATTACTATGCCGCTTGTGCCGTCTTCGGGAAGGTTTTTGAAGATATCCTCTCCCTGGTTGCTGAAGATCGCGGCGACTTCGCTCTCCGGAGTGGAGCTGTCGTCGGGGGCGCTGTAGTCGCGCGCGAATTTAACATTGAAGTCGTTGTCTATGAATATCAGAGATGAGACGCCGATCTCCGTGAGAACGGCCCTGTTGAGGTATATATTCGGGTAGTCGGGGTTGAGGCCGGTCATGTAGTCCCACGCTTTATCGGAGTAGGCCCAGTTGCCCGCTATCGCCGATAGCGTGCGCACTTCCCCGTTCAGGGTCACCGAGGTTCTGGAAAGGTCTCTGGTCATACGCTCTCTGTCTGTCTGTTCCGCTGATGTGATCAAAAAATTTGTAAACAGAATATCAAGTATCAGCAGTACTGACAGCAGTATTACTCCGAGAAAAAGTTGTGTTTTACACCTGAGCGTCATCTATACCCCTCCGGCAAGTTGAGATTAATTAATCCATATCACCATATATTGTAACAGAATTTCTTGGAAATAAGACAAAAAATGACGTAAAAGAGTGGCTGATAAATTGTGAAATTACACAATTATGGGGTAAAATATTCTCGCGGCGTTTTGCGGCGCGGGATATGTGCGGCAAAGGCCCGGAAGGTGCATACCCAGGCGGCGGAGGGATGTCTTTGATTTTTAAAAAACCGGTTGAATATATGGCGGAACGGGCTTCACGTCACGGGGATATTCTCGCCGTTCCCCTGTCCGTATGCCGCGAGGCGGCCTCTTTAGGCGGTCTGTCCGTACGAGAGGCGGAGATTGCCGCGCTGCGCGGAGGGCTTTGCCCATCGCGTTATGAGCGCACGATCGGTACCTTTGGCCTTGAGGGGCAGGCGCGGCTGCTTGAATCCTGCGCGGCTGTGGTCGGCTGCGGCGGGCTTGGCGGCTGGATAACGGAGATTCTTGCCCGTGCCGGCGTCGGACGGCTCATTCTCATCGACGGCGATGTTTTTGACGAAAATAATCTTAACCGCCAGCTCTACGCGACTGAGGAGAATATCGGCGAGCCGAAGGCCGCCGCCGCCGCTGAACGTGTAAGAGGCGTCAATTCCGGCGTTACCGCGGAACATTATCAGATGTTCATAAATGAGGCGAACGGCGCGGAGATACTCTCTCCGGCAAATGTCGTGCTTGACGCGCTGGATAACAACAGCGGCCGCCGGGATGTATTCAGCCTCTGCCGGAGGCTCGGCATCCCCTTCGTTCACGGTGCCGTGGCCGGGTTTTTCGGCCAGGCGGCGGTGCTGCGTCCGCAGGACAGGCCGCTGTGAGAGAGCGCGGAGGTCCCGGATAAGGGTATAGAACTTACTACGGGCAATCCGCCCTTTATACCGCCGTTCATCGCTTCGGTGCAGGCGGCGGAGGCATTGAAAATCCTCGCGGGGCTTGAGGGAGGACTGGAGCATACTCTGCTTTGGTTCGATCTTATGCGCTGCGATATGCAGAGGCTGAGATTAAAATGAAGACGAAAATCGTACTTGACGCGCACTTTGATATGCTTCTGGATGTGCTGTCCCTGCGCCGCCGCGGAGAGCATGCCGTTTTAGAAAGGCGTTTTCTGCCCGGATTTCGTTCCGCAGGCATAAACGCCGTCGTCTGTTCCGTTTTTATTCTTGACGAGCTGGTTCCCGAGGGGGCGCTGAGAAACGCTCTCGATCAGATTTCGGCGCTTTATGCCGACATTGAGGAGTCCGGTTCGTTCAGGTTATGCCGCAGCGTAAGTGAGTGCCGCGCGGCGGCGGCCGACGGCAGGGTCGCCCTGTTTCTCTCTCTCGAGGGCGCGGAGCCGCTTGGACGCGATATTTTTTTGCTGCGCGTATTTTATGAGCTTGGCGTGCGGCTGCTGGGACTCGCATGGTCGCGGCGCAATTACGCCTGCGACGGCATCTCGTTTGAGGTGGAGGCTCCCGCCTCGTCGGCGGGTTCGCTGACCGGCTTCGGACGCGAACTGGCGGCGGAGGCCTGCCGTTTGGGCATGGTGATAGATGTGAGCCACCTGAACGACGCCGGTTTCCGTGAGATCGCCCATATCGTGAAGGTCCCTTTCATCGCCTCGCATTCAAACTGCCGTACGCTGACCTCGTCGCCGAGGAATCTCGCCGACTGGCAGCTGGACTTTCTCGCCGCCGCCGGCGGCGTGACGGGGATGAATGCCTGCGGTCCCTTCGCGGCGGCGGAGCGCTCCGCGAGGACCCCGGAGGCGCTGCTCACCCATCTTGATTATGTCGTCAGCCGTTATGGCACGGAGCACGCGGGCATGGGGCTTGACCTCTGCTCCTGTCTGGAATCGCTCAAATCCGGTTATGTACAGGAGGGCGACACGGATATTTTCCGGGATCACACCGACGCGGGAGAGCGGTTTATACGGGCCGTGCGCGAAAGGTATAAAGAGGATGAGGCGGATGCCATTTTGGGCGAAAATTTCCTGCGTCTCTTTGAAAGGGTCATGGGCAGCTGATAAAGAGATATTGCTATCCGATCGTCGTCTACGAGGAGCGGGCCGCCGAGGGGCCGCTGTGGATCGGAAATTTCCCCGGGCTAAACGGCTGCTGGGTAGAAGGTTCGTCAAAGGAAGATGTGCTGGCGAGGGCCCCTTCCGTGATCCATGAATTTGCCTCCGCCTGCCGTGAGCTTGGGTGGCCGCTCCCCGATCTCCCTGCCATGTCCGCACTTGAGGAGACGTGTCTGGGAGAGGTATTTTTCATTGAGGAATATTTGCCGGAGCATGGGGAGCTGTAACTTGGAATCTGTAACACATGATAGGAGAAATCTGCTGAAATTTGTGATCCCCTCTCTTCTGGGGATAGTTGTCTTTCTCGTTCCTTTCCTGCTGCACGGAGGGATGAATACTCTGATCGGTCACGCGAAAGAGTTTTTGATGATGTCGATCATCGGGTGGCAGCCGCTTATAGTTTCGGCGCTCTCTCTCGTTGTGGCGTTTTTAACGGTGTCCGCGAAATTTTTCAGGCCCAGGTGGATCATGGAGAACCATATTCTCCACGAGAATCTCACCGGAGGCCCCGTATGGTTTGCCGCGCGCATCTGCGCCCTGCCGATCTCGCTCTTTGTGCTTTTCGGCTCTCAGCACTATCTTGGTCTCGGCGGCCCGCTCAGCGTTTTTGTGGCGAAGGCTTCGTTTATCGTTAATAACCTGGCGCCGCGGCTTATTATGCTAGCGCTCGTCCTTGGAGTATGGGCGCCGCTGATTATGGATTTTGGCCTCGTCCAGTTTATCGCCGTTTACGCGAGTCCCATTATGCGCCCGCTCTTCCGCGTGCCGGGGCGCGCTGCGATCGACTGCGTCGCGTCGTGGCTCGGCAGCAGCTCGATGGCGGTCGTATTCACGGCGAAGATGTACGACGCCGGTTATTATACGGACCGTGAGGCGGCGGCGATCGTCTGCGGTTTCTCTCTCGCGGGAATATATAATATCTACGCGATCGCCGAACTCTTCTACATGGAGTACGCGATGCCGCAGATACTCTTTGTCGTCTATTTCACGATGATCCTGCTGGCCGCGGTGCTGCCGCGGATATGGCCGCTCTCGTCGATACCGAATAATTATTACCTGGGGCACGACAACTACCACGCGCATCACACGGGCGAGCATCACGGGCACTCCCTCTTTGGCTGGGCGATACTGCGCGGGACGGCGCGGGCGCGCCATATGAACGCAAAGCAGTATCTGCATGAGAGCCTGTCGATAATATACACGCTGCTTTTCAGCACCGTGCCGCTGATGGTGGCCTTCGGAACGTTGCTCTTCATAATCGCCGAAACGACAAGCATAGTGAAGATATTGGCCGTCCCCGCGGAGACGGCGCTTAATGCGATGGGTGCGATGGAATCGAGTATAATCGCCTCCGCGACGGTCTTTTCCTTTGTCGACCAGTTCCTTGCCGCCACCTATGGACGCCTGCTGCTCACAGAACAGGCCCGTTTCATCTGTATCTGCCTTTCGATAACCGGGCTGATAAATCTTACCGAGGTCGGCCTGCACGTGTGGCACTCAAACATCCCGCTGCGCTTCTGGCATATGACGGTGGTCTACGTGATGAGGATAGTTATGTCCATGGTCATCGTCATTCCGGCCGCGGGGCTGCTTTTCCCATGACCGGATGAAGATAAAAGGGCCGCCGTCTCAGGATAGGGATGAGACGGCGGTCTTTATATTATTAAGTGACGGCTGCTTTTGCGGTTATCCGGCGCTCAGTCCTTTTTGATGTCGGCCTTCGCGCCGCCGGTGATCCTCAGCAGCTCGTCCGGCGCGACGGGGAAAAAAGCGTGGTCTGTGCCGGCGGCGGCCCATACCGTATTATAGAGAAAGAGCTCCTCGTCGAGCAGCGTCGGCGGCTGTTCGGGATAGCCCACCGGCGGCACGCCGCCTGGGCGGAAACCCGACCATTCCGTGCAGGTCTCGCCGTCGGCGAATGAAACGTGCGAGGCCCCCAAGAGCTTCCTGATCTTTTTTGTGTCGACGCGGTTTACACCGGACATCAGCGCGAGCGCGAAGCTCTTCCCGTGGTTCACACGCAGCAGTATGCTCTTCAGTATCTCTTTTTCCGACGCGCCGACCGCCGCGGAGGCGTCGGCGACGGTAAATATGGTGGCTGTTGTCTCCCTTATCTGCGACGAACAGTTGTTCTCTTCAAGAAATTTCCGTACCGTTTCTATAGGGTTGAATCCCTCATCTGGCATTTGTGCCCACTCCTTCCGGCCTTTTACCGGCGGCGACCTTTTTCATCAGCTGGGGGCGGTTCAGCGCCTCCGCGAAGAAGGATGGTTCGCCGTTCTGTTTTTCCTGGTCCGTTACGTTGTATATCTCTATGTTCTCCAGCACTGAACGCACATATTCGCGTGTCTGCGGGTACGGGATCTCTTCTATCCACTCCACCCAGTCGCCGGCCTCCGAGTCCCATCGTGAGACCGAGGCCGCGCCAGCGTTATAGGCCGCGAGCGCGAGCGGCAGCTTGTTTGAAAATTTTGTCTTCAGGTGGGCGAAATATGCCGCCCCCAGCATTATATTGTGTGTCGGGTCATAGGGCGAGAGCGCCTCGTTTTTAAGGCGCGCCGCCGCCTCCCGCGCCGTGAAGGGCATCAGCTGCATGAGCCCCACAGCCCCTGAGCGGCTCACGGCCCGTTCGTTAAATTTGCTCTCCTGCCTGATCAGCCCCAGCAGGATATTTTGTGAGACCCCGGTCTTCGCCGAGGCCATCGCGACCTCGCCGTTCCACCGCCGTATGTAGGCGGCACGCGCGCAGGCCGAGCGCACGAGCCGTGTGAGGGCCGGATAACGCCCCTCATAGGCTAGCACAAGGCTGTAAAAGTCAAGAGGGTGGCGCAGGGCGAGCAGCGAGGCGGCAACGGCGGCCTCCTCGTTTCTGCCGAGTCTTTCAAGGGCGCGTATCTTCCAGTAGGCGACGCGCGCCGGACGTATTTCAAAGGGAGAGGCCAGCGGGTTCTTCGACCAGCGGTTCAGAGCGGCGGCGGCGTTGCCGCGCCTCCACTCCGCCCAGCCGTCGCGCCAGTCGTTTGCGGCTTCGCGGTGCACCGCGTTGGATAAGAGGGGGAGACAGGCCAGCAGGGCGCATAAAACAGTAACGCGGAGCATAAACTTCCCCGCCCCTCCGTTCTTTTGCTTGCAGTCGGAGAATCTTTGCGTTATTTTATTGAAGATGATTTTTACCCCGGAGGGAATTGCATGCATATAACGGCGGCTCCTTGTTACATAAATATTATAGAGTATGCGGCAGAATGTCCATGAAGTCAAGAGCGGCGAAGCTGCTGGCCTCGGCGGCGCACGAGGCTGCGGTCCGCGAGGTGCTTACGACTCCGAAGCCGGGGCTTGTCGACGCTGAGGGAAACGGCTGTCACGAGGATATGGACTGCGCGCTTTTTATAAAGAGCGCGCGGGCGATCGCGCCGTTTTGGGAGGAGCAGGCGCGTACCGGTCTCAACGGAACGCCGCCTTCGGAGGCGATGCGGGAGCTGAGGGCGGCAGGGGCGGAGATGGAGCGCGCGATGTTTGCCGCCACGGATGGGATAAACACCCATAAGGGGCTGATCTATCTCATGTCGCTTTTGCTTTACGGAGCTGGCTATATGCTCTCGACGAAGGGTGAAGCGTCGGCGGAGGGCGCGGCAATGGCCGCCTCGTGCGCTGTAAGCGGCGCTGTGGCGAGGGAGCTCGGCCCGCTGGCCGCGAAGAGGCCGGAGAGGAGCCTGTCGAATGGAGAGAGGCTCTTTTTGGAATATGGTATCACCGGTGTTCGCGGTGAAGCGGAGAGGGCTTTTCCCTCCGTTGTCAGAGGCGGTCTTTCCGCGCTGAGGAATGCCATTGATGCCGGGGCTGCGGAAAACGACGCTGGGCTTGCCGCTCTGCTCGCGATAATGGCGGTCTGCGAGGACAGCAATGTGATACACAGGGCTGGATACGACTATTGGAAGAATGTCTACCCGCGGCTTGTCGTGGATACCGCGGCGAGGTTCGACCCCAGGCGCCCCGACTACCGGCCGCTGTACGCACTGGAAGCCGGCTTCCTGCCGCTGCGCGTAAGCCCCGGAGGCGCGGCGGACCTTTTAAGTTGTACATATTTTTTGAATTTTTTGCAGAAAGATATAATCTATTAGTTGTCATACTCTTGATATTGTTGTAATATAATAGGAACAAGTCTCATGTTGAATACAAAATTTAATATGGAAAGGGAGCCTGTGAAAAATGAGTCTAGGTAATAGAATCAAATCACTTCGTAAGGCGCAGCACCTAACACAGCAGAAGCTTGCTGACAAAGTGGAAGTGAGCCGTATTTATGTTCAGGCGCTTGAGAGCAACCGCCGTCTTCCTTCAATGAAACTTCTTCAGAAACTCGCGCCGGCGCTCAACGTTGAGGTCACGGACCTTCTGATGGACTTTTCCACTCCCGACAAGCCGGGGCGCGTGCAGCTGGAATCGATGCTTGACAATGGCGAGCTTGAGATCTGGTACCGCAGCAAGAAGCTATCGGAAAAGGAACTCCGCCGGGTATATCGCGTCATCGAAGCCGCTCTTGACGATTGGGACGAAAAGGATGCTGCCGGAGAATAACGCCGACGCCGAGGAATTCGAGGAAGAAAGTTTTGATGATTTTCCCTCCCCTCCGCCGGTGATTCCGGAATGGGCACGGCAGGAGGGGAATCAATGGCAGCGCCTCGGTGAGTTTGACATTCTGGCCAAGGCCGAAGAGCTGACGGGGCTTTCTCTTGAGATAAAATACGAGCCCCTCCCGGTAGGCGTATGGGGAATACATCTGGTGCGCGGCGAGCGCGGACGCATATTCGTCAATTCACAGCTGCCTCCGTTTTGGCAGCGCTTTGCAATATTTCATGAGCTTTATCATCTGCTGAACCATACTAAGGGCGCGCGTTTCTGGCAGCATACCTTTGTCTCAATGGAGAGTTTTGAAAACCGCGCCGACAGCTTCGCCTGGGCCGCCGCTTGGCCTGAGTGGGAGGAAAACCAGTATTGCGACTGGAACTAGGGGCGTGGACGGATGGCGGATAAATTGAAGAAACTGCCCTTTTTTCTGCCCTTCGCCGGGTGCCGCGGGCAGTGCGTATACTGTAATCAGCGGGCGATAACCGGGGTGACTGAGGTGCCGACTCCCGATTATGTCCGCGCCGTTTTGGAAGATGTCAAAGAGCCGCGGGAGATATGCTATTTCGGCGGCTCTTTCTGCCGTTTCCCTGAAAAGACGATAAAGGCATACCTTGACTGCGTTACGGAATACGCTCCGGCGGGCAGTACCGTGCGCTTTTCCACCTATCCCGGGGACCTGCGCGACGACGCGCTGCGCGCGCTGATAAAAAAATATCCCATCTCGCGCATCGAGCTGGGCGTTCCTACGCTTGATCCCGCCGTTCTCGCCGCCTGCCGCCGGGAGGCTGATCCGGAAAAGATATTCGAGGATATCTCGCTCCTCATGAAGGATTCCCTGCCGGTCGGCGTGCAGATGATGATCGGGCTGCCGGGGCAGCGCAGGGAGAGCAGCCTGTGTGATCTTATGAGGCTTGCGGAGCTTAAAGGCGGTGAGCGCTGGGAGCTGCGCCTCTATCCCTGTCTTGTGATCGCGGGTACGGAGCTTGAACGGCTCTATCTGGAGGGTGAGTACCGCCCGCTTTCGGTGGAGGAGGCGGTGCTGTGGGGCGGGGAGTTCATTGAGCTCGCCGTGGATTTTGGCTTTGTGCCGATCAGGATCGGCCTGCAGGAGACGGCGTCGCTCGCCGCTGAGGCTAAGGCAGGGCCGCACCATCCGGCGCTTGGAGAACTGATACTTGCGGAGGCCGAAGCTCGGAGGCTTGTGAAGCTTGCTCCCAAAGGCCCCTGGCAGGTTCCGCGCCGCGATATCTCAAAATTTCGCGGTCATGGAGGTTTTGGTATAAAACGCCTTGCAATACACGCCGGAATATCGGAAAATGAGGCCGCGAAACAGATAGTATATGAGGGGTAAATCTTAATCAAGGACAGATCAAAGACCATAAAAGGGAGTCGGGTTAATGAGGGAGACAGATGAGAGGGCGCAGATAATAAAATTATTTAAGCCCTTTGAGAATAAAACATTTCCGGTAAGAAACCGTTTCGTCAGGGCGGCTACCTGGCTTGGCGCCTGTGACGGCGCGATGGGGCGCGCCACGCCAGCCGCGATATCGCGCCAGGCGGAGACGGCGGCCGGAGGCGCGGGTACGGTGATATCGGAGTTTGCTTACGTCAGCCTCGAGGGGCAGGCTGCGCCGAAGCAGTGGGGGATCGACGTGGAGGAGGCCGTCGGCGATGTCCGTCGGCTGTCTGCCGCCGTACATGACGCCGGTTCAAAGCTTGTCGTGCAGATCTGCCACGCCGGCGGAGCGCGCATGTCGGCCTCCTCGAAGGGGCTGCCCACCTATTCTCCGAGCGGCGGCGAATACCCTGGCAGCGATATCATCGCCCAGGCGATGACGGAAGAGGATATAAAAAAGGTCTGCCGCGATTTCGCGGCGGCGGCCGAAAGGGCGAAAGAGGGCGGAGCCGACGGCGTGGAGATACACGGGGCCCACGGTTTTCTGTTGACGCAGTTTCTCTCGCCGCTAATCAACCGTCGTGAAGACCGTTACGGCGGAAGTTTTGAGAACCGCCTGCGGCTCGTGCGCGAAGTATATGCCGCGGTACGCGGAGCCGTTGGCGACGATTTTTCCGTATGGCTCAAGATAAGCGCAACGGAGGGCGTTGTGGGCGGATACGGCCCCGATGAGGGGACCGAGGCCGCACTCACGCTGCTGCGTGACGGAGTGAATGTAGTGGAGGTCTCTTCGGGGACCGGCTATGCCTCTTCGGAGCATATTCCGAGCGTCGTCGGCGTCTCAGCCGGCGAATCGGAGGCGCCATTCGCCCCCTATGCGGCGAAGATAAGAGCGTCCGCGCCGGAAAACTCTCTGGTGCTGCTCACAGGTGGGCTGCGTTCGCTGCCCGTGATGGCCGCGCTGCTGGAGGATGGCGTCGCCGATCTATTTGGGCTGAGCCGCCCGTTCAACGCGGAGCCGGATCTTATAAACCGCTGGGCGGAGGATGACGCGAGGCCCTCCGCCTGTATCTCCTGTAACGCCTGCTTCAAGACAGCCGCCTATGGTGTGATAGATTGTCCGATAATGAGGGACCGGCAGGAGGGAAACTGGGACCCCCTATAGGGCGGCGGCGCCGTTGTCTCTTTGCATATTGGGCTGAAATACCGCGGGCGGCTCTTGCCGTCCGTCTTTTCGTGTGAATTAGATCAACGGATGCGTGCCTTTTTATATTTTTTTTATGAACTTGCATAAAACAAAGTAGACTGTGGTTGACAATCATGTAAAATAAAACTAGAATTCATAAGAAATGTTTCATAGAACAAATTTATCAAAAAAATGTATGATTTTAAGGAGTGTATTTAGATGGACAGTACGCAGTTACAGAACCTTTTGATGGAAAAAGCACATACGATGCCAAACAAGGCGCGTCGTGTGGCGGAGTACCTGCTCGCCAACATGCGCGAGGCCTCCTTTCGTTCCATTGGCGATATAGCGGACGAACTTAAGGTTTCCAAGGCGCAGCTTGTGCGCGTCGCCCAGATGCTCGGTTTTTCGGGGTACGCGGAGCTCAAGGCCTGTCTCCAGAAGACGATCCTCGAGCAGATCAATCCCGCGGCGCTGTTGGCGCGGGCGGTAAATTCAAGCGACTCATTCCCCGACAGCGTCTTTAAGGCGGAACACGCGAACCTTGACGATACGATGGCGCAGCTTTCGCCGGAAGAGACTGACCGCTTCAACGAAATAGTCAAGGGCGCCAACAACATCTATTGTATCGGATGGGGCATCTCGTCGCTTGTCATGGAGCTGATGCAGATACGCCTCACGATAATGGGATGCCGCGCCTTCCTCTGCCGCCGCGGCGGCCTTTCTCTCTGGGAGCAGGTACGCGGAGTACGCGAGGGCGATGTCGTTATCGTCTGCGAACTTCCAAGCTATGCCGTGGAGGTTACGGAGTCGGTGGAGATCGCCCACCGGAACGGCGCGAAGGTCATTACCATGACGGACAGCGCCGCCGCCCCCGTCTGCCGTTTTGCCGAGCTTCAGCTCAACGTTTCGGCCAACAGCCCGACCTTCGGCAGCAGCATCATCGGCCCGATCTTCCTTACGCACGTGCTCACCTCGTCACTTGCGGTCTCACTTGGAGCCGAAGCGAAGAAATCCTTTGACGAGCAGACGAGTTTCCTGCATGACGAGAGGATATTCCATCCCATATTTGGCCTGAAATATTAGCGCTTGGCCTTTAACTGCGGATATTAAATCTAAAAGCTGGCCCCCTTATGGAGCCAGCTTTTGTGTGTCGTTTGTAGGATTCACTGTGCTTGTGACAAACATCATGCCAAATATTTTTGCAGCAGCTTCTTTAAATTCTCAAAATTTATCGGTTTTGAGATATGGTCGTTCATTCCTGACCTCAGCGCTTTCGCGACGTCTTCCGCGAAGGCGTTGGCCGTCACGGCGATTATCGGGATATCGTGCGCCTGCGGATGTCCGCTGCCGCGTATCTCACGGGTCGCCGTGTAGCCGTCCATAATGGGCATCTGTACGTCCATCAGGATCGCCTGATATCTCCCCGGCGACGATTTCAGGAAGAGATCCACGGCCTCTTTCCCGTTTTCCGCACAATCCACCACTAGTCCCGATTCCCGCAGGATAGTGGTCGCGATCTCCATGTTAAGCTCGTTGTCCTCTGCCAGCAGCAGCCTGGTTTTGCTCTTCCATTCCACCATTTTTGTGTCGTCCGCGCAGGCCGGTCTCTCTTCCGCCTCTTGGGCCGCCGCCCTCAGAAACAGGGTGACGGTGAATTTGCTTCCCTCTCCCAGCCGGCTTTCGGCCTCGATGGTGCCGCCCATAGTGGCGACTATTCCTTGAGCGATCGGCATTCCGAGTCCTGTACCGTGCACTTTGCGCACTTCGGTGTTGTCCTCCCTGGCAAAGGGAAGGAATATGTTGCTGAGAAATTCTTTGGAGATACCGATGCCGTTATCTTCTACTGTGAAGACCAGGCATATCCTGCCGCTGTCGCGCGATGGCAATTCCTCGGCGCGGACTTTGATGCCGCCGTTGGCCGGGGTGTACTTAACGGCGTTGGTCACGATGTTGAGAAGGGCCTGCCTGATCCTTCCGACGTCGCCGATAAGATCGTTGTGTTTTACGGCGCTGCTGTCAAAGCTGATATGCAGGGATTTTTCCGAAACGCTTGGCTGTACGATGACCGTGATGTCGGACATAAATGCGCTGACTTGGAAGTGTTCTTCATGCAGCTCCAGTTTCCCCTTTTCGATCTTTGACATATCCAATATCTCGTTTACCAGTTCAAGTAGGTGCTTGCTGGATATGTTGATCTTGCTCAGGCAGTCGGTGACGCGTTCGGAGCTGTCTAAGTGCGCCGCCGCGATGGCGGACATCCCGACGATGGCGTTTATCGGCGTCCTGATATCGTGGGACATTTGGGCGAGGAAGCTGCTCTTCGCCTCATTTGCCGTCTTGGCGGCCTCATAGGCGGTTATCAGCGCGAGCTGGTTTTGTTCTTTCTGCTTCTTTTCTTCCTCGATATTATGGGCGGCTAAAATGACCTTCACCGGCGTGCCGTTACGGCTTTCCGCGACGATCGTGTGGACCCTCATCCACCCGTACATGCCGCCGTAATCGCGGCGGTACTCTGTGGCGTAGATCGATTCGCCGCGGCTCACCCGACGGCGGATCTCCTCCGCGGAGAATTCGTGCTGGAACCGCTCCTGATCGTCTTTGTAAATCAAATGGCTGCTGTAGGTCTTCATCAGCAGTCTGAAGTTATCGCTCTCCTCAAGATATTTCGCGATATCGCTGCGCTGCATGAATACCTGGAAGGTTTCCTGCTGTAGATCGACATAATAGACGGAGTGGTAGAAGGAGGAGAGGCCTTTGATTATATTTTGAGATTCCACATAGAGCTTTTTCTGCCGCTCCTCCTCCATCTCCTTAAGTTTCTGCTCGTTTATGTCCATATTTGCGAAGATGACGCTCTTTACGCGCCCCTTTTCCATCTCTCCGACGCTGAAGCGCGACCGCACCCAGCCGACATGTCCGTCGGGACAGATCCTGCGGAAGTCCACGTCGTAAACGGGCTGTTCCGCGGAGAGCGTATGGCGCAGGAACTTAGGCGAACCGGCGCGTAGCATCTTCTCACGGTCTTCGTGGAACACATGTTCTTCGACGAACTTCTTGTAATATGCCGACAGACTGTCTTGGGGAGCGATATCGCTGCCGTCCGCATGATCTTCCCGCCACATGGCCTCTCCCCTGTCATTTTCGAGGTCGAAGAGGTAGACGGAGTAATAGTATTGGCAGAGATTGGCCAACACCTTTTCGCGGCGCTTGCTCTCCCGTTTGTCGTCGACGCCGCGTACTGTCAGCAGTATTCGTTCCGCCGCGCCCTGTCCGATACGGGTGGAGAAATAGGAATAGTAGTGCAGGATACCGTCATTGTCCCAAAGCCTGAAATCGCCCTCCAGGTAGCTCCGCTCTCTGTAGTTATCCAGATCAAAAATCGCTTTGAACTCGTCATGGTCCTCTTCCGGCATTTTAGCGCATATCTGTTCGCACAGGGTGTCGTATGAGCCGCGCTGCCCAAGGTCCAGCAGACTGCCGGAGTAGTGGATGCAGCTGTATTCCATCTTTATAAGATCCATACTCATGACCAGTGTGTATATATTCGATACCGCGATCTGGGCCGTGACCTCGTTGAGCTTTTTCTCCACCTCGACATCCTGTCCATCGAAGGCGGCGATGACCCAGGGATGGCTCTCGGAATAACGCGGCGAGGGGAGGAAGCTTACGCGCCTCCAGGCTCCGTCTTTGTTGCGGTAGAGGCGCTCCACCCGTTTAACATTGCGGTCGATCTCCCCCTTTATGAGGACGGGATCGGTCAGCTCCATGAGAGAGGGCCAATATTCCTCAGTGGCGACGGCGTTTATATAACATTTCAGCAATTCGTTGTAATTTGAAAAAGATTGGGTCATATCATGATAGTTTTCCGGCGTCTTGATGATCTTGAAGCAGCCGTCACGCAGATTGCAGAGGAAGATGCCGTCATAGTTTTCCCCCAGCGTCTGGATGATCGCGGCATGCTCCTGTTCAACTTTGTGCATATCCGTGATATTTTGGTGGTAACCGCGGATGCAGATGCCGCCCTTATAATTCCAGTCCCGTACGCCGCCGCAGCGCACATATATCGTTCCCCAGAGCGGATGGCTCCAAGGGTATTCCACCTCGGCTCTTTCATTTGAGACGGCCCTGTCCACGCAGCGGTGTACCGCGGGATAATAATCTTTGTGGATGCGGCTATACCATGCCTGATAGCATTCCTCGGGAGATGGGGCGTGGTCGAGGCCAAGGAGTTCGAGCATGACGTTGTCCGCATACATCCGCGGCTCCCGTCCCTCGTCGAGCTCTATCGCCCACAGGCCGGTCTGGGCCTCGTGGAGCACCTCCTGTACCTTTACAATATCTTTAAAATGATCCAGCATTATCATCCGTCTCCTCAAAAGCGGTATGTACAACGGAATAACAGGTTTATGAATATATGTTTCCGACATATTAGCATAGAACTACGCAAAAATACAGATGCGCAAACAGGCAGAACGTATTGTACCGGAGCGGTACGGAACGTTCTGCTCAAATCGCATGTTATTATATGGCCGTTATCTCTTCCAGGTAAGCGTGTCGAGCTTTTCCAGAGGGAAGTTGAGAAGCGTGTCTGCCTGGGGGGCTTTGCCCTCGGCGAGACGGTTGAATTCTGTCAGCATCCGCACGTAGGCGAGCCTCTTTTTCGGCGAGGTCTCTCCGTGCATTCCGGCTTTGAGCAGTATCGCCAGCTGCTTGTAGACGGATGGCACGGGAACGAAGGCCGGTCCCTCCGGCGTCAGCATTATCGTGTATATGAAGGAGTAGCTGTCTTTGCCGCTGTACTGTTTGTCGAGCATTCTGTAAAATGGCGCGGCGGGGGCGATGTAGATGCTTGTGCCTTTGGGAACCTCGACCTTCGCCGGCAGGGCGTGCCACCGCGTGTACTGGAAGGGGGTCGAGGCGATAAATACCCGGGGAGCCCAGGTCGTCATGCCGATCCAGAGATGTACGCCCTCTCCCTCCAGGTTTGTGAACGAGAGACGCCAGAGCAGGTCGTTTTTGGAATCCTGGTCTACTTTGGAGATGACCGGGTCGCTGGAGATGAATGAAAGCCCGTCCAGCTGGTCAAGTTTTCTGGCCCCGGCCGGGGTCCGCAGCCATGCAGAAGTTATCGTGCCCTTATCCTGTTCAAGAACGACGATGATGGGGAATTCAGGCACCTCGAGCGTCCTGATGCTGATATTTTTATCTCCCAGTTCCGCCGCTGGCAGCAGATAGAGGGTCAGGGCCGCGGCGGCAAAGAGAAGCGGCAGGAACCACATCGCGTGGTTCCTCTTCCGGTCGCCTGCGCGGCGCTCGGAGAAGATTTTTTTGATTGAGGTCATACCTCTGATATCCATACCATCCCGTCTTTCTCCGAATCGGGCAGCTCTTCAAAAAGTTCGGCGACGCTCTTTCCCAGTATTGGATGTACCATGTCGGGAGCGATCTCCGTGAGTGGCCTCAGTACAAATCCCCGTTCATGCATGCGCGGATGGGGGATCTCCAGCTTGGGGACCTTGAGTGACAGAGAATCGAAAAAGATAATATCTATGTCGATCTCACGCGGACCCCAGCGCGTACCTGCGGAACGGCCCAGTTCAGCCTCAGTCTTTTTCAGCAGACAGAGCAGCTCGATTGGTTCCAGATCCGTACGGGCCGTCATGCACATGTTGAGAAAGAGCGGCTGCTCCGTTACACCCCAGGGTTTCGTCTCCCAAATGCGGCTCTTTGCCTCCGTCCGTATTCCGCAGCTTTCCAGCTTTATGATCGCTTTTTTGAGCGCCTCAAGGCGGTTGCCGAGATTGGCGCCCAATGCCAGTACCACTTTATGATCAGACATATTTTGCTCCCCGTACCGCCTCTGTCATCATGATGACCTCTTTATTCTCTTTCACATCGTGGACGCGAATGATGTCCGCACCCTGCCAGCAGCAGACGGAGGTCAAAGCAAACGTGCCGCAGAGCCGCTCCTCCGCTTTTTTTGTCTGCGTGGCGGCGCCGACGACGCCCTTTCGCGAGGCTCCGACCAGCAGCGGATAGCCAAGGGCTTTGAAGCTTTCGCAGTGGCGCATCAGCAGCAAGTTCTGGTTGTAGTCCTTTGCGAACCCGACGCCCGGATCTATTATAATATTTTTTTTCGGCACGCCCAACTCTTCGGCCCTCTTTGCCTTTTCCCGGAGGAAAGAGCAGACCTCGGCGATGAGATTTTCGTATTCGCACATCAACTGCATGTCCCCGGGGGTGCCGCGCATGTGCATAACGACGAGCATCGCCCCGTACTCGGCCGCGGCGCGCGCGATATCCTCGTCGAACTGAAGCCCGGAAACATCGTTGATTATGTCCGCGCCCGCGGCAAGCGCGGCGCGCGCGACGGAGGAGCGCGTGGTGTCTATCGAAAGAGGCATCCGCGGAAGTTCGTTTCGTATCGCCCTCACCGCCGCCTCCATGCGTGATATCTCCTGTTCTTCGGGAACCCGTCCCGCACCCGGCCGTGTGGATTCCGCTCCGAGGTCTAGGATGTCGGCCCCCTCTTCGGCCATGCGCAGCGCCCTTTTTACGGTCTCCGCGGTCTCGGCGCCGCTTCTGCTGCCGGCGAAGAAGGAGTCGTCGGTGAGGTTAATGATCCCCATCAGCAGCATCCTTTCTCCAAAGGGAAGCTCAGTGCCGCAGGGAAGTTTTCTCGCGCTTGGCAGCGACGGGGCGATCAGGCCGCGTATTTCGTCTGCGAGGCGTTCGAGGCCCCACCATGGCATCCGCGTCAGCTTCTCTGCGAGATGGCCGAGCTGTTTTGCCGTGCCGAAGAGGATGACGTCGCTCTTTTTAACGCCGCAGGTAATGACCTGCGCATGCACGGCGGCGTCGCCGCCGCGTGAGAGCATCTCCTGTTTGATGATGCTGGCCGCCGGTGCGGGAATGTCCGTGACGTAGAGCTGGAGCATCTCGCGGCGATTTTCGAAGTAGGGCAGGGAGTTTATGTCGCAGCCTGCCTTCTCGGTGGCCTGTGACAGCTCCCTTTTGTCTCCGAAGCGGATGAGGTGGGCGGACATTTTTAGTCGAACTCCTGGATTATCGGCAGTCCGGCGAGATGTTCCGTGAAATTGAGTCCCATGAGGCAGTAGCCGTGGAGGCTGTCGTGGGTGAGGAGGCTGTATGAGGCCGTATCGACGTGGAGCCGCCAGTAGCTGGGGCGCATTACGCCTATAGCCCCCGCCATTAGCGGTTTTAGCACGCCGCGGTGAGCCACGAGCGCGATATTGCTGCCGCGGTGCTCGCAGATGACGCGGTCAAGTTCGGCGAGGGCGCGCTCGCGCACCTCGTCAAGCGTCTCTCCTCCGTCGATCTTGAGCTCTTCCGGTTGGTCGAGCCATGTCTGCCATTTATCGGGTTCCTCAACGGCGAGCTCGGCCTTCTTTCTGTTTTCCCAGGGACCGAGGTGTATGTTGCAGAAGCCCTCGCGCGCCTCGTATGGCAGCCCCAGCGTCTCGCCGAGGATCTTTGCGGTGGTCGTCGCGCGGGAGAGCGGACTCGAGTAGATATACTCTATATTCTTGTCTTTCATCGCCTTCGCGAGGGCGTGGGCCTGGAGGATGCCGTTTTCATTTAAGGGGAAATCCATACATCCGCGGATGCGGTTTTCTTTGTTGCCGGCACATTCGCCGTGTCTGATAAGATAGATAAACGTTTTGTCTTTTTTCAATATTCTTCACTTCTGTTACGATTGCAGATAATGCAGAAATACTGGGAACCTTTGAGTTTCTTTCGTTGCCGTCCGATAAAAGAACCGCCGGTCCGGTAGCTCAAACATCTGTTAATTATACAACAACAGCGTGGCGATACGGCCTTTTGTTAATTTTTTGAATTAAAAAATTTTACCTATAATTTTAAAAATAAATCTTTGACCTGTATTGACAAAAGCCTCTATGACGATTATTATTTATTCGTCATTGAGGTGTTGGCACTCGTGAGCATTGAGTGCTAACAGAGAATGAAAAATTTTTCTAGGCAGGTGAGGTCTGGTGATCACTGAAAGACAGCTGGAAGTCGTGCTCTCCGTGGTGTATGAATATATTAAAAGCGGTGAAACTGTAGGCTCACGCACGGTATCCCGCCGTTATCTCACCGGACGCAGCTCTGCGACGATCAGAAATGAAATGTCCGATCTTGAGGACATGGGCTTTCTCAAACAGACTCATGCGTCGTCGGGCAGGATCCCCACAACTCAGGGATATAGACTATACGTCGATTCGGTACTTCAACGTGTAAATAACGCCGGCCCGTCTGTAAAATTACTAAAAAAGATGATGGAACACCGGCAGGGGCTGGGACGGGTGCTTGAATCGGCCTCCGAGATGCTGAGCCGCGTCTCCGACTATGTTGGGATCGCCGCCATCACGCCGCTTGACACGGTCTGCTTCCATCATGTGAGCTTCGTGCGGATGAGCGAATTCCGCGTTCTGCTGCTGGTGGTCCTTCAGGGCGGACTTGTTCACCAGAAGTTCATCGATATGCCGGTGGATATGCCGCAGGAGGAGCTGGATGAACTGGCCTTCAAGCTGAACCGCTTTTCAGGCTGTGCCTGGAGCGATATCAAGAGCTCGCTGAAGGCGAAGCTGACGGAGGAGATAAGCAGCTACCGTGACGCCTGCAGTCAGGCTCTACTTGAGATAGACGCGTTGCTTGGCGTCCAGAAGACGAAGATATTCACGGGGTCGGTCAGTCAGATCATGAAGCTGCAGGATTTTCAGGATCTGGGACGGATACAGGCGCTCTGCTCCTTTATTGAGGAGGAGAGCAACATGACCGCGTTGGTGAACCGCTGCTCGATGAACGAGATAAACGTAATGATCGGCGATGAAAATGTACTGCCGGGGATGAAAAATTCCGCGCTGGTCGCCGCCACGGGAGAGGCCGGAGGCCAGAAGGCCGTCGTCGGCGTTATCGGCCCTGAGAGAATGGATTATGAAAAGGTAATATCCGCGATAGACGGAGTGCTGCGCAAGCTGGACTCCGAATCAGGCGAAAGAGGAGACTGAAGACATGGACGAGCAGAAGAAACCGAATTGCGGCGAGCCGCAGATGAAGGATGAGCCGGAGCTCGAAGGCATCCCGGCCGCCGAGGAGAATATTCCCCAGTCTGAAGCGGGGGAGTCCGAGGCGCTGAAAGATGAGGTTCGCAAGCTCAAAGAAGAGGTGGCAAGGGGCAGGGCCGACTATTTTAACCTGCGTACTCGTATGGAACGGGACCGCGAGAACAACGCTAAGCTTGCCGCCGAGCAGGCGATAAATGAAATGCTGCCGGTATTTGAGAATCTTGAGCGGATCGCGGCGGCGGTCGAAGATAAGGATAGCAGCCTTGCGAAGGGCATGTCGATGGTGATCAAACAGTTCGCCGACGGCCTCTGCAAGCTTGGGCTTGAGTTTATTTCGACGGACGGCGAATTCGACCCCTCTCTCCATGAGGCGGTATGTATGGAGCCGGTGGATGACGCCGCTAAGGACGGACATATAGTAGGCGCGCTGTGCCGCGGCTATAAGCTTGCGGGGCGCGTGCTTAAGGCTTCCCAGGTGCGGGTCGGCAAGTATAACGGCTGATTATAAATGAGGCTTAAAGCTGATTAGGCAATAAAACGGAAGTAACAGAAAGGCAGCTATAGAAAAATAGATGCCGGACGAATCAGATAAATAATTATCATAAAAGGTGGAATGGAACATGGGAAAAGTTATTGGAATAGACCTTGGAACAACTAACAGCTGCGTGGCTGTAAAAGAGGGAGACAATGTCACAGTAATACCAAACCCGGAAGGACAGCGCACGACCCCCTCCGTCGTGGCCTTTACCAAAGACGGCGAGATACTCGTCGGACAGCTTGCGAAGCGTCAGGCGATCGTTAACCCCGACCGTACGATCATCTCGATCAAACGTTCTATGGGCACGGACAAGACGGTGACTGTCGACGGCAAAGCCTACACGCCGCAGCAGATATCGGCGATGATTCTGCAGAAACTAAAGAAGGACGCGGAGGAATATCTCGGCACCGCCGTTACGGATGCCGTCATCACCTGCCCGGCCTACTTCACCGACGCTCAGCGTCAGGCTACTAAGGACGCGGGGACCATCGCGGGGCTTAACGTGCTTCGTATCATCAACGAGCCGACGGCGGCCTGTCTCGCCTACGGTGTGAACCTGGAAAAGGGCGACCATAAGATCATGGTCTACGACCTCGGCGGCGGCACCTTCGACGTTTCGATCCTCGATGTGGGCGACGGCGTCTTTGAGGTCCTCTCCACAGCGGGCGACAACCTCCTCGGTGGCGACGACTGGGATAACGCGGTAGTGGAATGGCTCGCGGCGGAATTCAAGAAGAGCGACGGCATCGACCTCCTGAAAGACAAGATGGCCTCGCAGCGCCTCCGCGAAGCGGCGGAAAAGGCGAAGATAGAGCTCTCATCAATGCAGGAGACGACGATCTCGCTTCCCTTCATCACCGCGGACGCCAACGGACCGAAGCATCTTGAGCTCAAACTTACCCGCGCAAAGTTTGAGGACCTCACGCGCAGCCTGCTGGACAAGACCATCGCCCCTGTCAAGACGGCGATGAAGGACGCCGGACTCGAGCCCTCGCAGATCAATAAGATCCTTCTCGTCGGCGGCTCCACCCGCATGCCGATGGTGCAGAAGCTCGTGACCGAGCTTATGGGCAAAGAGCCTACCAAGGGCATCAACCCCGACGAATGCGTCGCGATGGGCGCGGCGATCCAGGGCGCGATCCTTTCGGGAGAGCAGCAGGGTATCGTCCTCGTCGACGTTACGCCGCTCTCGCTCGGACTTGAGACCCTAGGCGGCGTCTTTACGAAGATAATTGACAAGAACACCGCGATACCGGTATCCAAGAGCCAGGTGTTCACAACGGCGGCCGACAATCAGCCGCAGGTCGAGATACACGTCCTGCAGGGCGAGCGCGCGATGGCGGGAGACAACGTCTCGCTGGGACGTTTCTTCCTAGACGGCATCAAGCCGGCGCCGCGCGGTATCCCGCAGATAGAGGTCACCTTCGACATCGACGCCAACGGCATCGTCAACGTCACCGCGAAGGACAAGGCTACCGGTAAGGCGCAGAACATCACGATCCAGTCCTCACGCCTCAGCGATGAGGAGATCGAGAAGATGCGCCGCGACGCGGAGATCAACGAAAGCGCCGACAAGAAGCGCAAAGAGCTTATCGAGGCGCGCAACGAGGCCGAGTCCGTGATCTATCAGGCCGAGAAACTTGTGAAGGAATCAGGCTCTGCCGACGCTGCGGCCCAGGCGAAGGTCAACGACAGGGTTGCCAAGGTCCGCGAAAAGATGAGCGGAGAGGACGCCGACGCCATCAAAGCGGAGACGAAGCAGCTGATGGACGAGATGAACGTGCTCGCCCAGGCGGCCCAGAGCGCTGGAGCCCAGACAGGCGCGCAGCAGCAGCCGCCGCAGCAGGAAGAGAACCCCGACGGGGAGACCGTTGAGGCCGAATTCCACGAAGAAGACAATTAAATCAATAAAAACATTTTTAAAGCGCATGCCGCGGGCGAATGCCCTGCGGCATGCGCGTCCGAAAATGAACGACTGCTCAAACGGCAGTTCATAAATTTTTAACTAATCTTGACAAATAGCCGCACAGGTGTATAATCCTGTGCGGCAAATAATAAAGGCCGCGCACCGGCGGATATATGGTCAATCGGTTTTATAGGGCGCGGCGCAGATTTTAAATCTTATGGCGAGGTGAAGCGCTGATGGCTGCTCCCGGTAAAAAAGACTATTATGAAATATTGGGTGTTAGCCGGGGAGCATCGGCTGACGAAATAAAGAAGGCCTACCGTACCCTTACGCGGAAATATCATCCCGATGCAAACCCGGGCAACGCCGAGGCGGAGGCTAAATATAAGGAAATCAACGAAGCGAACGAAGTGCTGAGCGATCCGAAAAAAAAGGCGCAGTACGACCAGTTCGGCTACGTGGGTGATATGCCGCCCGGCGGTTTCGGCGGAGAGGGCGGCTTCGGAGGCTTTGGCGGACAGGGACAGACCTTCTCGCAGGAGGACCTGGGCGATATTTTTGGGGATCTTTTCGGAGCGGGCGGCTTCGGAGGCGGACGCCGCCGCGCCTCAAACCCGAACGCGCCGCGGCGCGGCGCCGACCTTGAGGCCACCGTCAAGATCACCCTTGAAGAGGCCTACCGCGGACTTAAGCGCAAGCTTGAGATACCGCGCCTTGATACCTGTAAACATTGCGGCGGCAGCGGCGCGGAGCCAGGCAGCAAGGTAGAGACCTGCCCGACCTGTCACGGCACGGGACAGATGCACGAGGTGGTCAACACTCCATTTGGTCAGATGCAGCAGTCTGTGACCTGTACCACCTGCCACGGCAAGGGCAAGATCATCGACAAGGTCTGCACTGAATGCCGCGGCAAGGGACGCGTAAAACGTATACAGAACGTCGAAGTTAAAATTCCCGCCGGTGTTGACACCGGCACGAGACTTCGCGTCTCAAGCAAGGGGGAGGCCGGGATCAACGGCGGTCCGGCCGGCGACCTCTTTATCCTCACCGAAGTGATGCCCGACAGCCGGTTCACGCGCAAGGGCGACGACCTCAATACGACGGTTGAGATATCCTTCCCGCAGGCGGCGCTTGGCAGTGAGGTCAAAGTGGAGACCTTCGACGGCATGGAAAAACTCGACATCCCGGCTGGTACGCAGGCCGGTTCGAAGCTGCGCATTCGCGGACGCGGAATGCCGCGGCTCAAGGGCAAAGGCAGCGGCGATATGAACATCCTCGTTAAGGTCAAGGTGCCCAAGAGCCTCACCGCTAAGGAGCGCGAGCTGCTGAAAGAGCTCGCGAAAGAGGGCGGCCAGCAGGTGAACGCGTAAATAAAATACTAAAAGTATAAAGAAAGACTTTAAGAGCTTTCCTTTTTGGAGAGCTCTTTTTATTTTTGTAAATAGTTATCAAAAAAAATAAACTCAATTCGCCGTTCAATTCAAAAATTTTGATAAACTTAATTAACCACGGCAAATTACCTTTACATATTGCTGACAAAACTATAAAATAAGTAAAGCGTCAAGCTGATACACAATACAATATGGAGGTGCACTATATTGAGAAAAGTACTAGCTTTACTAGCTCTTATTATCATCGTATTTGCGGCGGGAACCGCGATGGCTGCGGAGCCCATCAAGATCGGTTATCTCGCGGCCCTTACCGGAGACTATGCCCAATACGGGATCACGGAAGTCAACATGGCTAAACTTGTCGTCGGCGACATCAACGCCAAAGGCGGTATCCTTGGACGTAAAATTGAACTTATCCCCTACGATACAAAAACCCGTAATGAAGACGCGGTCAACGCCGTACGCCGCATGATCGAAAGCGACAAGGTCTGCGCGATCGTCGGAGCCAACTCCAGCGGCATCAACATCGCCACCGCGCCTATCGTCGCCAAGGGCAAGACCCCGCAGATCTCAACTGTCGGGACCAACCCATTTGTAACGGTTGACAATAAGGGCAAAGTCCGCCCCTATTCCTTCCGTATCTGCTTCACGGACCCCTATCAGGGAGCTCTCGCGGCAGACCTCGCCTACAACGACCTTAAAAAGACTAAGGCCGCTATCCTCTATAACGTAGGTTCCGACTACGCGCAGGGGCTGCGTGAATTCTTTGTCAAGGACTATGAGAAGCTTGGCGGAAAGATCGTTGCCGACGAAGGCTTCCGCGAGACGGACGTCGACTTCCGCGCTCAGCTGACGACGATCAAGAACTCCGGCGCCGACCTGCTCTTCCTGCCCGGCATGGGCAAGGATATGGCGCTCGCCATCAAGCAGGCGCAGGAACTGGGGCTTAAGGTGACGGTCATCGGCGGAGACGGCTATGCCGAATTTATGAATGAAATCGCCGGACCCGCGATGAAGGGAACGTTCTGGGTCAACCACACATACCTCGACGACCCCGAAATGGCGCCGATATTCGCGCGTTATAAGGAAGTCTACAAGGACGACTGCAAAGAATTCGTGAACGGTACGATGGCCTATGACGCGATGTACTGGCTCATCGACGCGATCAATCGCGCCGGCAAGGCCGACGGACAGGCGATCGCCAAGGCCCTCGAAGAGACGAAGGGGCTGAAGCTGCATCACGCCACGCTCACCATCGACCCCGCGACCCATAACCCGATCAATAAGGCAGGTATCATCCTTAAAGTCGGAGACGACCTTAAAACTAAATTCTACAAGAAGGTAGAACCGAAATAAATATCTGATACACGCGGCCCAAGGTTCTTGACTGAACCTTGGGCGCTTTTTCCTACACAAGGCCCCGCTTATTTGCTTATCAGCAGGAAAGGTTTGAGGTGTTGCAATTGGAGACCCTTATCCAGCAGCTTATTAACGGACTGTCCTTGGGTTCTGTATACGCCCTTATCGCAGTTGGTTATTCGCTAGTATATTCAGTTCTCTTATTTTCCAATTTCGCCCATGGCGGATTTCTGGTCATCGGCGGATATATCTGTTATTTCGCGCTTCGTGCCGGCGGGATGAATATTTGGCTCGCGTCGCTGGCGGCGCTGGTCGGCTCGGGGCTCTCGGCTATCATCGTCGAACGCCTCGCCTATCGTCCCATAAGGGAACGTACCCCTGTCACTCTCTATATGCTTATAGCCTCCATGGGCATGAGCATCGTGATCGAGAATATTTTCGTGGTCACGGTCGGAGGCCGCTTCCGCGCCCTGCCGCCTGTGATTCCGACTAATCCGGTAAATTTCTTCGGTTTGGCCACCACCAGCGCCTTTGACATCCTTTCGCTTGTTACAGCCGTCGTCTTTCTTGTGGGACTGCAGATATTCCTTGTCAAGACTAAATGGGGGCTCGCCATCCGCGCCGCCTCCTATAACCTCAAAACGGCCGGACTGATGGGCGTCAACGTGAACAGGCTCATTTCCATAGTCTTTTTCGTCGCGGGACTTCTCGCCGGCGTCGGCGGCATTTTCCTCTCCGTCCGTTATACGCTCTATCCGCAGCTTGGAATGATAACGACGAAGGCTTTTGTCGCCGCGGTCATCGGCGGGCTCGGCTCGCTGCCGGGCGCTGTTGTCGGCAGCCTCATCCTCGGCCTCGCGGAGATGCTGACGGCCGGGTTCATCTCAAGCCAGTTCCGTGATTTGGTCGTCTTCGGCATTCTTATTGTGACTTTGATCGTGCGTCCTACGGGGCTCTTCGGAAAATCCGTCGGAGAAAAGGTGTAAGGGGGGACAATATTTATGGAAGGTTATGCCATTGGTGTTATCACCCTTCTTGCGATCAACTGTGTCGCCGCCCTTGGAGTATCCCTCTTTACGGGATTTACGGGAGTCTTTACCCTCGGTCATGCCGGATACATGGCGATCGGGGCCTACACCGCGGCCATTCTGACGGTTGAGTACGGCGTCCATTATGTCGTGGCCATCGCTGCTGGCGGCATTCTGGCCATGATCATCGCTTATCTTATCGGTATTCCGACGCTGAAACTTGTAGGCGACTACTACGCCATCGTTTCACTCGGTCTCGGCGAGGCTATCAGGCTCATTATCGAAAACTGGAACTCCGTCACGCGCGGTGCGCGCGGTTACCCCGGTATCGACGGCTATACCACGTTGCCGGTGGCGCTGGGATTCTTTATTGTGCTGGCGGTGGCGATGTTCTTCCTCGTCAACAGCACCTACGGCCGCGCCTTTAAGGCCTGCCGCGACGACTACGTGGCAGCTTCGCTGCTGGGTTTCAATACGGCTCATTTCCGTGTCCTGAGCCTCGCGATATCCGGCTTTTACTGCGGCGTTTCCGGCGGGCTTCTGGCCGGCTATATGTCATTTATACAGCCCGTGATGTTTGACATGGCGAAATCGACGGAACTTGTCTCCGTCGTCGTCTTCGGAGGCCTAGGTTCTATGAGCGGCTGTCTGATCGGTACCACGATCCTGACCCTTGTTACGGAACTTTTCCGTCCCATTTCGCAGTACCGTATGCTCATTTACGGCCTTGTGCTGGTGCTGGTGATGGTCCTGCGTCCCGAGGGTATCATGGGGACCAGCGAACTTACGCCCGGCTACATAAAGAGACTCTTTTCACGCAAGAAAAAGACTGACGCCGCAGAGGAGGGAGCCCGCTGATGAGCACCGTACTTGAATTAAAAAATGTCAACAAAGCCTTCGGCGGGGTCCAGGCCGTCCATGATATGAGCTTTGTGATAAACAGGGGCGAGCTAGCCGGGCTCATTGGCCCCAACGGGGCTGGAAAGACGACGATTTTCAACCTTATCACCGGCGTTTATGATGTGACGAGCGGCGATATCGAGTTTAAGGGCAATAACATCAATAAGCTTAAGACTTTTCAGGTCATTTCGCTTGGCATCGCGCGTACCTTTCAGAACCTTCGCCTTTTCGCCGCCTCCTCCGTCCTCGAAAACGTGATGACCGCCGCGCAGCAGCATTATAAATATAACTTCTTTGAGGCCATTTCCCATCTCGGGCGCTGGAAGGATAAAGAGTCCGCGACACGTAAAGAGAGCATGGAGCTTCTCGAACGCGTAGGTCTCGCCGACCGCGCCGACCAGGCGGCGGGTACGCTGCCCTACGGTCTTCAGAGGCGTCTGGAAATAGCCCGCGCGATATCGCTCAAGCCGGAGCTGCTCCTGCTTGACGAGCCTGCCGCAGGTATGAACGCCGAGGAGGTCGAACAGCTCAACCACCTCATAACCGACATTCACAAAGATTTCAACCTCACAATCCTGCTTATCGAACACCACATGGATATGGTAATGGAGATCTGCCCGCATATTGTCTGTATGAATTTTGGCGCAAAGATCGCCGAGGGAACGCCGGAGGAGATACAGAGCCACCCTGACGTGCTCAAGGCCTATCTTGGAGAGGAGGAATAGCCATGGAAGAGAGAACCCATATCCTCTCCGTAAAGGATCTTGTAGTAAATTACGGCGCGATCCAGGCTCTTAAGGGAGCTTCGCTTGACGTCTACGCAGGGGAGATCGTCGCCGTCATCGGCGCGAACGGCGCCGGAAAGTCGACGATGATGAACGCGATAATGGGCGACGTGCCGCGCGCCTCCGGTGAGATACTGCTTGATGGCAGGCAGCTGCCCAGCAAGAGCTATCAGGTCGTCTCCGCGGGAATCAGCCTCTCTCCCGAAGGGCGCAAGGTCTTCGCCCCGCTGACCGTACTTGAGAATCTTGATATGGGAGCCTTTCCACTCTCTGACAGAAGCCAGATAGAGAAACAGAAGGAGGAGGTATTCCAACTCTTTCCGCGTCTGCTTGAGCGTAAAAACCAGTACGCCGGTACGCTATCCGGCGGCGAACAACAGATGCTTGCGATCGGCCGAGCCATGATGGCAAAGCCCCGCGTGCTTCTTCTTGACGAACCGTCGCTCGGACTTGCCCCAATCATTATCAATGAGATATTCAAAGAGCTGACAGAGGTCAACCGGCAGCTTGGCATGACGATTCTCATCGTCGAGCAGAACGCGAGAAAGGCTCTGCAGCTCTCTCACCGCGCCTATGTCATTCAGACGGGCAAGATCGTGATGGAGGGCAAGTCGGATGACCTTCTGCATAACCCGGAGATCGAAGCGGCCTATCTTGGAGGAAAGAAAAAGTAGCTTCTCCACTGACAAAGTGAGCATACGAAACACATCGGAAAAATCAATGGGCTTCGGTATTCTGCCGGAGCCCCTTTGCTTTTTCGCCTGCATATCTGACATGTTTATTTAGGGACTAATTCAGTGTGAAGCTCTCTTTTCGTGCAAATTATTTTGACTTAGATATATATATAAGTATATAATCACCTGATATGGAATGCATGAAATGTGCGGCATGTTGTGTTGTGCCGCCTGAAAGGTGGAAAAACTATAGATGGGATTTTTGAACGGTGTAATAAAGGCGCTAGGCTTTGATCCGAATGACAGGGCCGTGGCAAAGTACGAGAAGAAGACGGAGATCATAGATTCCTACGAGGCGGAGCTTGAAAAACTCACCGACGAAGAGCTGGCGCAGTCCGCGGTAATCTTTAAGGAGAGGCTCGACAAGGGAGAATCTCTTGACGATATCATGCCCGAGGTATTCGCGAGGGTGCGCGAGGTCTCAAAGCGCACGCTGGGGCTGCGCCATTTCAAGGAACAGCTTATCGGTGGTATGGCGCTCCATGACGGAAACATCGCGGAGATGAAGACCGGCGAAGGAAAGACTCTCGTCGCGACCCTTGCCGTCGCTCTGAACGCGATGGCAAAAGAGGGCGTACATGTCATCACTGTAAACGACTACCTCGCCGCGCGAGACGCCGCCTGGATGGGGCCGGTCTACAGGGGAATGGGGCTGTCGGTGGGGGTTATCTCGCCCTTCATGCCCGAGGAGGAGCGTTTCGCAGCCTACCGCTGCGATATAACCTACGGTACGAACAGCGAATTTGGCTTCGATTACCTGCGCGACAATATGGCGATCCAGAAGGAACAGCAGGTACAGCGCGGCCATTATTTCTGTATCGTCGACGAAGTCGACTCCATATTGATAGACGAGGCGAGGACGCCGCTGATAATCTCCGGTCCCTCGGAGGACGATACGGAACCATACCGCGTCGCGGACGGAGTCGCCCGCGAGCTGGTGAAGGGCGCTGACTTTGAGCTTGACGAAAAGGAGCGCAACCTCGCATTGACGGAGGACGGTATCTCCAAGGCCGAACGCATCATGAAACTGCCGAACCTCTTCACAGACTTCGCGAACTCCTCGCTAGCGCATAAGATCGTGCAGGCGCTTAAGGCGCACCACCTCTTCCAGCGCGACGTACATTATGTCGTCAAGGACGGAGAAATCGTCATCGTAGATGAATTTACGGGACGCCTGATGTTCGGCCGCCGCTATTCTGACGGGCTGCACCAGGCTATCGAGGCCAAAGAGCGTGTGAAGGTAGGGCGCGAGAATCAGACGCTCGCGACGATCACTCTGCAAAACTATTTCCGCATGTACAAGAAGCTCGCCGGTATGACCGGCACCGCGCTCACAGAGGCGGAAGAGTTTAAGGAGATATACGGGCTCGAGGTAATCGTGGTCCCGACACACAGGCCGATGATCCGCGTCGACCAGCCGGATGCGGTCTACAAGACGTCCGAAGAAAAATATATCGCGGCGGCCGACGAGGTGGCGGAGTTCCATGCCAAGGGACAGCCGATCCTGATCGGTACGGCCTCCATAGAGCATTCGGAGCGGGTCAGCAAGCTGCTGCGCGTGCGTAAGATACCGCACAATGTGCTCAACGCGAAGGTACACGATAAAGAGGCCTCGATCGTTGCCCAGGCGGGCCGTCTAGGCGCGGTCACCGTCGCCACCAACATGGCGGGACGCGGAACCGACATCGTTCTTGGCGGAAACCCTGAGTTCCTCGCGCGCGAGGAACTTGAGAAGCAGGGCATAGATACGGCGGCGGAGCCTCAGCTCTATGCCGAGACCCTTGAAAGATATAAGGCGGCCTGCGCCGAAGAACACGATAAGGTCATCGAGACGGGCGGACTGCGCATCATCGGCACCGAACGCCATGAGTCGCGCCGTATAGACAACCAGCTCCGCGGCCGTTCCGGACGCCAGGGCGACCCCGGCGAGAGCCGCTTCTATATCGCCCTTGAGGACGACCTGATCCGCCTCTTTGGCGGGGACCGGATTTCCGGCATTATGGACAAGCTGGGCATGGAAAAGGGCGAATCTATAGAACATCCGCTGCTCTCCAAGGCGATCGAAAACGCCCAGAAAAAAGTCGAAGAGATGCATTTTGACATCCGTAAGCAGCTCCTCTCCTATGACAACGTGATGAACCGCCAGCGCGAGGCGGTCTATCGCGAGCGCGCGGAGATACTTGACGATAAGGATATCGTTGAGCGTACCCTTGGGGTTCTTGAGGATACCGCCCAAGCGCAGCTTGACAAGATATTCGCAGACAAGAGCGCCGACGAGCCGGATGTGGCCTCAGTCAGCGTTCGTCTGAACGCTCTCTTCTGGCCCGGCATCGCGCGCCACCTTGACGGCGTGCAGGCGGAGGCGGAACTTGAAGAGGTGCGTCCGAAGATCATCGAAGAGATACGCGCGCGCTTTAACCAGAAGACGGCGGAGCTTGGTGAAGAGCTCTCGGAGCAGATATTCAGATATATATTCCTCGAGGTGCTCGACAAGAACTGGAAGGAACACCTGCTCGCGATGGACGAGCTGCGCCGCGGCATCGGGCTGCGCGCCATAGGCCAGAAGGACCCGCTTGTCGAATACCAGTTTGAATCATTCAACCTCTTCCAGGAGATGCTCAATCAGGTACGCGAGGGTATCACCGAATTTGCGCTGCGCGTCTCGGTGGTTACCAGGGAGCCGGAGAGGGAAGAGCGCAGTAAGAAGTGGCGCGAAAGCCGTGACGCCTTAGATATTCCGGCGGCATCCGGCGGTTCCTACAATGATGATATGGAAAACCCCGGCGCGCTCGCGACGGCACAGAAGACGCAGCCGATAGTGAACGAAGTAAAGATCGGGCGTAACGACCCCTGCCCCTGCGGCAGCGGGAAAAAATACAAACAGTGCTGTGGAAGAGATAAATAGAGATAGGAGGCGCGATATCACGATTATGAAGGATAATTTCTTCAAGAAGGCCGCCGTATTTGCGGCCGCGCTGCTGATTCTCTCCTCAAGCGCCGTCGCCGCCTGCGCATGGAACAGCGGGGATGAGATCGCGCGCCTGAAAAAGGAGGTCCCTTCGCTGGAGACCTTCGGAGACAACAGCGCGGTCATATGGCTCCGCAATAATGAATCAAGGATGCTGGCCGACGGATCGATGGAAAACAGGCGCTATACCATCATAATGATGGGCGAGCGGGTGCCTGAGGACTGGAAGACGCTGCGCTATCCGGTCCCGGCTGACGGTTCGCTCGTCGTAGAGGAGGCCGCCTGGTACAACCCTATGACCGGCATGAAAGAGGGTTCTCTGCCCGTAAGCGAGGAAAAGCTTGCGGGCGGCGCCGCTGCGAGCGTCATATCGGTGCCCGATGATACCGTCGGCCGCGCCGTCGTGATCGTCGTCAAAGAGAACCGCGCGAACCGCTACGGCGTGGATGAGACGGTCAATATGGCCGGAAGCCTGCCAATCTGGGAGCAGAACGTCAGTGTCGAACTTCCCGAGGGCATGGAGATATTCTGGACAGGCCGCGATATGAAAGAGCCCCTCATCACAAAACAGAACAACGTCCAGCGTTATAGCTGGCAGGTTATGAACCAACTGCCATGGCACGGAGAGGGGTTTGTTACAAATGAGCGTCCGATGCTCTCTTTCAGCTCTAAAAAAGGAGTGCTTCACAGCCTTCGTATGATTCGTGAAATGGCCGCCTCGATGCCTTCGCTGCCTCTGCCCGTTTCGATGAAGGGCGACTCGGCGCGAGCCGGTGCGAGGCTGATCGAATGGATCGGCGCCCCGGAACGTACCCTGGCCGGTTATCCGGAAAACTGGGTCCGCGCTGCGGACCAGATCCCGCCGGAGGGGCCGTGGACGCCGTGGGAACAGACGCTGCTGCTCAATAAGTGGCTTGCCTCGCAGGGCTGGACGGTCTCGCTCTGGCTTGAGGGCAGGATGCCCCTTGACGACACGACGCCGGCCTCCACGACGCTCTTTGCCTATCCCGTCCTTGAGCTGAAGCCGCGCGAGGGGGCGAAGTCTTCCTATTTTAAGGCGGGGCTGCCCTTTACGTTTGACCGTGTGCCCTCGTCGATTGCCGGAACCGAGCTCTATGGGCTGAAGGACGACGAATATGTGACGAAGAGGCTTCCCGCCGGTTCGTCGTCGGACAACCGCCTCGCGCTTCTGTGGCGGCTCAAGCTTGACGATCAGGGCAAAGCTGAGGGTAAACTCGACGTGACGGTCACCGGCGGCTGGAGCGATATCTTCTCCGGCAACGAGGTGCCGTCGCTGAACAAGATCGGGACATTCCTTCTCGCGAAGATAAACTTCGCTATACCGGGAATGGATATCACTCCGACTGCGGTGGAACCGCTCCCGACCGGTTACAAGCTCTCGTTCGACGTCAGGTGCGTTCCTGGTATCATCCACGGAGGCAGCATGCTGCTGCGGCTGCCGGGCGGCATACCGCTGCGTGTCAGTGAAATGATCGGCAGGGAGAAAAAATATACTCTGCGCTTCCCCTTCATCATCGATCAGAAGGTGAGGATGTCGATGCCCAAAGGATTCAGGATGCTCCAGACGCCGCCGCTGAAGCAGCTTGGCACCGGCACTAAGGCGGTGCTCAAGGAGTCGATCATGCACTGGCCAAAGAAGGCCGAGCTGCTTGCGGACAGTACTTGGGTTGTTAAGAGCCGCGAGATAGACGGCACGCTGGCGCAGGTGCTGAGAGAAGAGCTTGCCGCCTCGCTGCGGTGGCCGGTTCTCGACCTGCCGTTCAGGAAATAATATAAGCCGGCAGTATACGCCGTCCCCGCCATTTTCCTGCATGAGCCGGCAGGCGCGGCGCGTATGAGGCATAGTTTTAGAAAGTTTACATATAAGGAGTGTCGGACTTGCAGAACATGACAGACGAACTGAAACAGGCGCTTGATACGGCCGTGAAGGCTGTGGCCGCCGAGAAGAACTACCAGATACCGGAGGGCTTTATTGTACGCCTTGAGCGTCCCCGCCAGGAGGGGCACGGCGACTGGGCGACGAACATCGCGATGCAGCTCTCGAAGCCCTTTGGCGTTAAACCCCGCGACCTGGCCGAGGATATAATCGCCAAACTTCCCAAGGATTCGGTGATCGAGAGGGCCGAGGTCGCCGGACCCGGCTTTATGAACTTCACCCTCTCCTCAAACTGGGTGACGGAGACGGTGAAAAACGCCATCGAAAAGGGTGACGGCTACGGAAGAAGCAATGTCGGCGGCGGACGCCGCATACAGGTCGAATTTGTCAGCGCGAACCCGACGGGGCCGCTCCACATGGGGCACGGCCGCGGCGCGGCGGTCGGCGATATAACGGCCTCACTGCTGGATTTTGCCGGTTATAATGTCGAGCGTGAATATTACATAAACGACGCCGGCCTTCAGATGGAGCTGCTCGGCAAATCGGCTCAGGCCCGCTACTTTGAGGCGCTGGGACGCGCCGAAGAGGCGCCGATGCCCGAGGACGGCTATCATGGGGATTATATGTCCGATATTGCGAAGTCCTACGTGGAAAAATACGGCGACTCGCTGGCGCAGAAGCCGCTTGAGGAGACGCTGCCGTTTTTCTCCGAGGAGACCGGCAGACTGGTCCTGGAACTGATCAAGAAAGACCTCGAAGATTTCGGCGTCAAGTTTGACGTCTGGTTCTCGGAGAAGTCGCTTTATGACGACAACCTTGTGGAGCCCGCGATGCAGGCCCTCAAAGAGCGCGACTACGCCTATGAGGACGAGGGGGCCCTTTGGTTCCGTTCCACGATGTTCGGCGATGACAAGGACCGCGTCCTCATCCGTTCAAACGGGATGCCCACCTACTTTACCTCGGACGTCGCCTATCTTAAGAATAAATATGACCGCGGGTTTGAGAAGAATATATATGTCTGGGGCGCCGACCATCACGGCTACGTGCCGCGTCTTAAATCGGTGAATAAGGCCTTTGGCTTCCCTGACGACGGCATCGACGTGCTCCTTATCCAGATGGTGAACCTTCTCCGCGACGGCAAGCCGGTGCAGATGTCGAAACGCGCGGGTACGATCGTGACGCTGCGTGAGATCATGGACGAGGTGGGCCGCGACGCGGCGCACTTCTTCTTCGTCATCCGCCGCTGTGACAGCACCGTCGACTTTGACCTTGAACTGGCGAAAAAAGCCTCGTCTGAGAACCCTGTATTCTATATCCAGTATGCGCACGCGCGCATCTGCAGCATCAGGCGCGAGCTTGCCGAGCGCGGCATACCGATGCCGACGATGGAAGATTTTGACGTGAGCCTGCTCACGGACCCGACCGAGATAAATCTCGCGAAGGCGGTCTCTCGCTTCCCTGAAGAGATCATGAAGGCCGCCGAGGAGACGGCGCCGCACCGCCTCGTCTACTACGCGACGGAGCTGGCGGAGGCCTTCCATGCCTTCTATAACGCGCAGCGTGTCCTTGGTGTTGAGGAAAATGTGATGAAGAGCCGTATCCTTCTCATGGAGGCGGCGCGCGTCACGCTGAAAAACGCTCTCGGCATCCTCGGAGTGTCGGCTCCCGAGAAGATGTAGGGCGGGCGGCGGAGCCCCGTCTCTGGGATGAACGCGCCGAAACTGCGCTGGGTGCTCTTCGGAGCGGCGGTGACCTTTATGATCGCGGTGCTTTTGACCTCCTTCTTCAAGGAGATCGAGAAGATCGACGTGCTTACTTCCGCGCTCGACAGCAGGATGGAAGAGCTGGTCAAAGAGGAGCGAAAAACCCAGAAGCTAAAACAGGATATCCGCTACTACAGCACTCCGGAGGGAATTGCGCGTCTTGCCACCGAGCAGTTCAATCTGGTGCAGTCCGGCGACCGGATCTATAAAATCGAGATAACGTCAAAGGACAGCTTGCAATAGCGGTCCGCTTGAAGTATAATACTAAATTGTGTTTCCCTGTCTCTTCCATAGAAGAGGCCAGAGTCCAAAGGGAGGAGGTGAAGTACGTGCGGTCTTACGAAATGGTTGTAATATTTAAGGCTGATATCGAGGATCATAAAACAGTTTCCGAAGATACGGCCGAGATTGTGCGCGGATTGGGAGCAGAGGTTGAGAAGATCGACCTTTGGGGCAAAAAGCGTTTTGCCTACCCCATCGACAAACAGCTAGAGGGCTTTTACACTCTCTACACGTTTAAGCTCGACCCCGCGCAGGTTAAGGAAATGGAACGTCTCCTTAGCCTCAAGCCTTACGTTGTGCGGCAGATGGTCGTCAACCTTGAGGAGAAGTAGGTCTTATGTCCAGAGGATATAACAGGACAGTGCTGATGGGCAACTTGGCACGCGATCCGGATGTAAGATTTACGCCCAACAAACAGAAGGTGGCGCGTATCACAGTAGCCATAGGACGCCAGTGGAAGAACAAAGCCACCGGCGAGCTTCAGAGCCATACGGATTTTATCCCCGTGGTGGCCTGGGGCGCCTCCGCGGATCTCTGTGAGCGTTATCTTAAGAAGGGGCGCCCTGTATTGGTCGAAGGAAGAATCACCGTGCGTGATTTCGACGACATCAAGACAGGCCAGCACCGTTGGGTCACGGAGGTCGTAGCTGAGAACATCGTTCTTCTGAGTTCAGGCCGCAGAGAAGATGAAGGTTCCGGCGGTTATCAGCAGCAGAGTTACGGCGGAGGCCAGCAGTCCGGTTACGGACGCGCGCCGCAGCCGCAGTCCAACGCCATGGCGGCTCCAGATATGGGCAGCTTGAGAGGCGAGGCCGGCTTTGAGGATGATTTCCCGCTTGATTTTTCCGAGCTCGGAGGCCCTGATTCGTCAGGAGATGTAGAGATACCGTTCTAGTAGAAAGAGGTGGATAGGCAATGGAAAACGCATTCAACCGCAAGCGTCGCAAGCGCAGGCCGAAGGTATGCCATTTCTGCGTAGATAAAGTCGAGCACATCGACTACAAAGAAATAGACAAACTTAAGAAATATATAACGGAACGCAGCAAGATAATCCCCCGCCGCGTAACGGGTACATGTGCGAAGCACCAGCGCCAGCTGACGCGCGCGATCAAGCGCGCGAGGCTTATCGCGCTGCTGCCCTTCACATCCGACTAAATCGGCGTTTATAAGCACGATTTGCGTCATAAAATGGGGGCTCCGAATCCTCACCGTATGAAGATACGGTTCCGGTATCGGAGCCCCCATTTCATTTAGCAACTCGCACTTCTAAACGCCGATTTCCTTCGGATGGGAAAAGAGATAAATTACGATTTAGCTTTGTTTTGTCATGCCGGGCTTGGCCCGGCATCCAGAGACTCTGGAGCCCTTGCCCGAGGGCGCGGGCCGTGTGTTTGCAAGCGTTGATGAGGCGCGATTTTATAGTTTTTTTATGCGGGAGCCGATTCAAGCGGAGACGCCAGTACGATATTCGGGAAGATGTCGCCTGCGGCACCTACAATTCTTTTAACTGCTGTTATAATATGTGGGAGTCTGCGGCTCTCTTTTTGATAAAACTGGCGGAGGTTTGACGTGAAGGGTAAAGTTATTTTTGAGTGGTTTTTCTGGATATTGCTGAGCGTTCTTATGTTTATGGCTGGCATCGAGATCGCCTTCTTGTCGCCGCTGATAATTTTGGCCGCGCCGGTGCCGCTGATGATTCTCGTCTGCCGGCAGGGGGCGCGTGAGGGGACGCTGGGGGCCGTCTTCGGGACCCTCTTTGTCTATGTCATTATGGGGCCGGTCTCGGCCTTTCTCTATACCTGTGAATTCGCTCTGCTAGGCCTTCTGATGGGTATCCTGATGATCAAGGTCCGCAGCGGGGCGGACTATGTCATCTTCGCGCTGCTTGCCTCGCTGGCGGTGAAGATGCTGATGATGGGAGGCTTCCACTATGCCGCGGGGGTCAATCCCTTCATGATGACGCCGGAGGCGGCGCAGGGATTGGCGGCCTCCGTCTCGGCGGCACTTTCACAGGGAGGGGTCCCCGTATCGCCGGAGAGCGTCAATGAGTATGTGGAGACGATGGCGCAGACCATTTCACTGATGATGCCCGCGATGCTGATTCTCTTTGCCGCGGCGGATACCATGACTGGCTATGTGCTTACGCGGCTCTATTTTAAACGGGCCGGAGGCGTGAAGCTGCCGGCGCTGCCGCCATTCGTCCACTGGCGTTTTCCTAAGAATATATTCTGGGCGCTGCTGGCGGCGCTCATTCTTGATATGGCCTCCAAGGCCTTTCCCGACGACGGACTCTACCGGATGCTTTCGCTGAACCTCATGGAGGTGCTGCGCGGGATATTCCTTGTCGAGGGGCTCTCACTGCTCTGGTATTTCATGAGCGCCTACAAGGTGAACAAGGCGATCCGTGTGATATTGACGCTCTTCTGCGCCTTTTTCGCCCCGGTGTCGTATGTGCTCTCAATGATCGGTATCTTTGATATATGGTACGATTTACGCAGGCGTATTAAATTAAGGAGGAAATAGAAATGAAAGTAATTTTAAAGCAGGATGTCGCAAAGGTTGGTAAAAAGGGAGAACTGATAGAGGTCTCCGACGGCTACGGACGCAACTTCCTCATCGGGCGCGGGCTCGCCGAAGAGGCTACGGCTGGAAGGATGCGCGAATATCAGGAATACCAGAAGACGCAGAAGGCGCGCGACGACAAGCGTCAGAAGGCCGCGGAAGATATGAAGAAAAAACTTGGCGGCAAGCTTGTTCCCGTAAAGGTCAGCGCGGGCGAGGGCGGAAAGCTCTTTGGCAGCGTCACCTCCGCGCAGGTCGCCGAGGCGTTGTCGGCTCAGTTCATGGTAAACATAGATAAAAAAGATATCAAGCTTGACGAATCTATCAAGCAGGCTGGCTCGCACACCTTCAGGATAAAGCTCTATCCCGGCATTGAGGCTGAGATGACGCTCAAGGTGGAGACTGAATAAGTTTTGGAGAACAACAGCGCCATAGACAGGATACCGCCGTTCAACCTTGAGGCTGAGAGGTCTGTCCTTGGCTCATGCCTTCTTGACTCGGAGGCTCTGACCGCCGTTATGGAAGGCCTCTCCTCCGAGGATTTTTACGACCCGCGCCACCGCAAGGCCTTCGAGGTGATGGAGTCGATGGCCTCGCGCAACGTCGCCGTAGACTCTCTCACCTTTCGTGATGAGATAAAAAAGCAGAGCCTTGAAGAGCGCCTCGGCGGAATATCCTTTATCGCCTCTCTGATGGAATCTGTTACGACGACCGCCAATATCGAATATCATATCGGCATCGTGCGCGACAAGTCGATACACCGTGCGCTCATCGTCGTCGGCAGCGATATTTCGCGTCTCGGTTTCAGCGAGGACGTCGAGGTGGACGACGCGCTGGAGACCGCGGAGCAGCGGGTATTCGAGATTGCGCGCACGGGAAAGACCACCAACATACGCTCCACGCGCGAAGTGCTGGTCTCGGCGATGGCCGATATCGAAAAGCGTCTCGCCGGAGGGCTGGCCGTCACGGGCGTTCCCTCCGGATTCAAAGATTTTGATAGCATGTCCGCCGGCCTGCAGCCGGGCGGGCTTTATATACTGGCGGCGCGTCCCTCGATGGGAAAGACGGCCTTCGCGATAAACATCGCTCAGTACGCGGCGATGCAGGAGAACATTCCCGTTCTCGTCTTCAGCCTGGAAATGTCGGCGGAGCAGATAGTGCAGCGAATGCTATCCTCGGAGGCGAAGGTCAATCTTAGGGCTCTCTTTGAGACAAAACGCCAGCAGAACGAACAGTGGAAACGGCTGAAAGACGCCGCGGCGGCGATCGAGAAGAGCCCCGTCTTTATTGACGACAGTTCGCCGCTGAACACGATGGAGCTGCGCGGGCGCTGCCGCCGTTTTTTCGCGAAATACGGCGAGGGGCGCGGCCTCATAGTCGTCGACTATCTCCAGCTGATGCACGCGGCGCGGCGGATAGAGAACCGTACCCAGGAGGTCTCTGAGATATCGCGCACGCTGAAGAGCATCGCGCGTGAATTCAAGGTGCCTGTGCTCGCGCTCTCGCAGCTTTCACGCGACGTTGAAAAGCGCGACAAGAAGAAGCCTCAGCTCTCCGACCTTCGCGAAAGCGGCGCGATAGAGCAGGACGCCGACATGGTCATCTTTCTCTACCGCGAAGCCTATTACGCGCAGGAGAACGATACGAACGACGCGACTGCGGAGGTTATTATCGCAAAGAACCGAAACGGGCCAACCGGAAAGGTCGATCTTGTCTTCTTCCGCGAATTCGCGCGGTTTGAAAACGGTTACAGCAGCGGATATTAAGTCGCGTCCGCCAATGTGCGGCGCGGCGAAAAAAGGTGATTCCTGGTGAAAACATCGAATAAGAAGAGAACTACAGAGAGTAAATCCTCGTGGGGACTGCTTGACGGCGGCCCAGTACCGCTGGTGCCGCGGTGGATATTTTATCCGCTGATTTTCGTCTCACTCGCTCTGCCGAACCTGATATTCTCGGGTATTAACTGGTTCGATACGCTTCACATAATGAAATGGGCCTGGGCGATGGTGCCTGTCGCTCTGATATCGCTGATTGGCGGTTCTATCCTCGCCCTCTACGGCGCGGAGCGTACCGGCTTCCGCCTTGATATCTTCGGCGGCGTATGGTTTTCGCTGCTGGCCTTTGTCTCGCTGCAGCCGCTGTGGGCCGATATCTTTGCCCTTTCCACCTATATGAAGGAATGGTTCTTCTTTGCGACGCTGCTTGCCGCCTATATTTTCTGTTATAACCTCTTCACCGGAGAAAAGGCGCTGCGCTGTCTGCTCTGGTGCGCGAATCTCAACGCGGCGGTAAACATCGTCTTCGCCGAACTGCTGATCAGAGATATGAACGGTCCCTTCTGGTTCATCATGAACGTGCCGGGGAACTATATCGGCAATACGGGACAGCAGGAGATGTTCGGCCTCTGGATGGCGATGGCCGCGATGAACGGCATCTTCCTCCATATGGTGTATTCGCAGTTCTCCGAGGCCGAGCCGAAAAAATACCGGAATATGAAGTACGCCAACCTTGTCATGCTGGCCTTTAATTCGTGGGGGCTCTGGAATTCGACGACGCGCGCGGGGATGCTCTCCCTGATGACGGGGACAATAATCCTCTCGGTCATAATCTGGAATTGCAAGCCGCGGAAGCTGCTGAAAAATGTCGGCTTTGCCTCGCTGCTGGTCGCTGTGATGCTTGTCGTCAACATCTGTATGGGCTACTTCGGCTGGAGCCGCGCCTACGCGCTGATAAACAAAACCTCCGACATGCTTTTGAACACCGCCAATTTCGGCGCGCGCCGCGAGATATGGCTCACGAGCTGGAATGTGGTCAAAGAACATCCTATCGCTGGCGTAGGACTCGGACATTATAAGTGGCATTACCTCGATGGGCAGCGCGATGCCTTCAAAGACTACCCGGAGATGAAGTGGCAGTTCACCTACTGGGCCCACAACGAATATCTGCAGTGGATGGCGGAGTTCGGCCTCTTCGGGACTCTGATTCTGCTGGGGGCGGCTCTCTGGTGGATATGGAGTTTTATCCGCGCGCTGACGCGGAAAAAGGATCTCTCCTATGCAGCGATGTGGGGCTGTGCCTTTGTCTATCTGATCTGGTTCGACGCTATATTCAGCCGTCCGTTCCACCGGATAGAGAATGTCATTTGGCTGTCACTGGCCTTTGCGGTAGCCAACCGGCAGCTGCTGCCGCTTTCGGCGAAATTCAGTGAGATCAGCCATGGTTTCATCTACCGGCTGCTAGGATTTTTTATGGCGGCGGTCGCCGTGATGGGGATGCTCTTTCTCTATTCGGGCTGCCGCGCCGATAAGTATCTGCGCGCGGCTTCGCTGACGAACAGCGCTTCACTGCAGCGCTACCGCATAGACGAGGCGCGCCATAGCCTGATGGGCAGGGACGAGGCGAACGAACAGCTGGCCTATCATCTGCTTGCCGTGGCAAACGTCACGAAGAAGCCGGAGGATCTTGCCGCCGGTATCGAGCAGCTATATCGGAGCTTCAAGACCAGACCGCAGGCAAAGCAGCTGCTTGAGCTGATAAACTTAGCGCAGCGCACGGGAAACCAGGCGCTTCTCTCAGAGCTGGTGCGGTATCTGCACCCCTCGGAATACCGAGTTGTCTCGGGCGACGTGGGGCCGCTCTCAAAATAGAATGAGGCGCGGCGTCAGTCCTGGATTTACCCTCATCGAAATAATGCTTGTAGTGGGGCTGGTCGGCATTATCGCCGCCGCCGCCCTCGCCCCGCTTGTCTTTACGATCCGTTCGCTGGAAGATGCGCAACGGCGGTGGGGGAGCTCTCACAACACCGCCGCCGCGGTGGATAAAATATATTCCGATATCCGCCGCGTCATTCCCAATCCCTCCTTTTCAACCTTTAAGATCATCCATAAGAGCGGTTTTTCGACCGAGGCCGACGACCGCCTCGTGATGTGGAGCGCCGCCCCCAAGTACGAGGGCAAAAATGTCGGCGTCGTGGTCTATAAGATCGTGACGAAAGGCATCCTTAACAACGCAAAACCCGGACTCTACCGCTGGGTGCTGGCCAATGTCCCCTCGGAGGCCACCGTATCGGGAGACATCTCCGGACGCTCCCCCTCGGAGCCGGATACGCCGATGGATGTCAACACCGACGAGCTTGATCCTAAAGGGGCGAAGCTTGTCCTTGCCGACGCGATCGGCGTGAAGTTTTATGTCTGGCAGGGGAACAAATGGGCCCAGGAATATGACGGAAAGCTCCCGAATCTTCTGAAGACCGAGATCATCACTAAAGAGGGCAGTTATTCACACACGGAGAGGTTTCCCAATGCGGCGGAGAAGTAACGGCTTTATCCTCGTCTCCGTCTTGCTCTCCACTACGCTGCTTCTCACATCGGCGACGGCTTTCGCCTGGTTTGCGCGTACCGAGGCGCTGCGGGTGTCGACACGCGAGAATATACTCAAATGCCGCAACGCCGCCGAGATCGCGGTGGGGGTCATCGGACGGAAGATCGCCGCAGACGACAATAAATACGACGGTTTCACCGAGCCGCTATACGCGCCTGGGCAGCGAACGAAAATAGAGATCGGTGATTATGATATTTCCGTTCAAATCACGCCGTTAAATGATAAAATATCAGTGAATGGGCTCCTGCTTCCCGACGGAGTTACCCTCCGTTCGGAATATGAGACCGCGTGGAACGCGATCTGGGAGGAATTAGAGCACGCGGAGCTTGCGGCGCCGGTACTTGACTTTATTGATAAGGACAAAAACCAGAAGCTTGGCGGAGCGGAGCGCGACGGCAATATAAATCGGCTTGTCTCGGATCTTAACGAGTTTAAGGCGATGCCGGAGATCAACGACAAGGTGCTGTGGGGCGACAAGGAGCATCCGGGCGGTCTGGCGAGGTATCTTACCGTTCCCGGAGGGCAGAAGATAAATATAAACGTCGTCGCGCCCGAGGTGATTGAGAAGCTGGACGACGGCCTCTCTCTCGCACACGCGCAGGATATCGCGGCGCAGCGTCTCGTCTCGCCGCTCACGAGTATGGAAGATCTGAAGCGCCTTCCGGGATTTCCCGCGGCGTTGGCGACGAAACTGGCGAATGTCATCGGTTTTGAAAGCACGCATTTTCTGCTTGAAATAAATGTAAAAGACAAGGTCGGCAATACAAGGAATTATCGGGTGATAGTGGAACGCAGCGGTAAAAAATGCAAAATATTCAGCTGGGAAGAGTAGCTTTCCCCGCGTTTATAATGACGAAGCCGCGGCGTCGGCCGGAGAGGAAGGATCAGTGCTGATAAAGGGTCATAAGATAATGGAAAAAATTTCCTTTGCGGCTAAGCCGGCGAAGGCTCCAAATAAGGTAAAGTTTTACCACCTCTCCTGTGAGAGGGGGGAACTTTTGTTGGCTGGCGAGACCGAAGCCTACTTTATCCCTTTTCGTACGGCTGCGGTATTTCCATTCTCCTTTCCCTTTGGACGCAAGGTCAATTTAAGGAGCGCGATAGCCCTTACCTTTAGGCCGATCCTCGGCGAACAGGAGTCCCGGCTCTCACTGGTGCCGCAGGTCACCGAGCAGCGCGCGAACCTCACGCGCGGCGCGGCCTGGTTCGTCTCCAGGGAAGAGATATCGGAATATGAGGAGCGGCTGGGCAAAAAAAGTATCTTTCTTCCAGCGCCGGCGGCCTTTGCCGCCGAAATAGGCGGCGACGGCCTTATTGTTTGGCAGGAGGGTGAGGCCTCCTGCGCCGTATGGTTTAAGGACTATACGCCGCAGCTTTACAGATACGCCTCCGGCGGCGCGGAAGAACTCGCGCAGTGGATGCGCAGCTATGTATCCTCAACTGGAGGGGAGATACCGGCGGAGAACGTCCGCATATTTTTCGCGGAAGATGTCTCGCGCGAGGAGCTGCGGCGTGCCGCCGCGGCGACCTTTGCCGCCGCGCCCGGCCTTGCGCGCCTTGACCTATCCAACCGCGGAGCCTCGATGGCCGAACAGTATGAGGCCTTTTTCAATGCCGCTTTTCGGGCGATAAAGATCGCCTCGGCGGCGGGGCTGATGTTTTTGATTCTTTCGCTTTTCATACTTGTACAAAACAAATACACGGCGGAGTCCTTTGCCGCCGCTCCCTCCGAGGTATACAGGCTCGCAGTCGGAGAGGTGAGCCGCAGTCCCCTCGCAGATATAACCAAGAGGCAGCGCCTTCTGACGGGCGGCGGTGTCCAGCTCACACTGGAAGGTACGCTCGCTAACTTCGCCGCGGCCTGGAAGACGCTGCCGGCGGGGACGGATATCAAGGTCGACGCGATACGTTACGGACGCGAGCGCACGGAGATCGAGGGACAGGCGCCTAAGACCGATGATATTCAGCTGCTGCGCGACGCGCTTGCTAAGAACGGCTTCGCCGTCAAGCTCGGCGATGTTCAGCAGATACCGGGCGGAGGCATGCGTTTTACGCTGAATCTTGCCGAAGGAGGGCGCTGAAGATGTTCTCTCTTGAAGAGCTGGAAGGTACGCTCGCTAACTTCGCCGCGGCCTGGAAGACGCTGCCGGCGGGGACGGATATCAAGGTCGACGCGATACGTTACGGACGCGAGCGCACGGAGATCGAGGGACAGGCGCCTAAGACCGATGATATTCAGCTGCTGCGCGACGCGCTTGCTAAGAACGGCTTCGCCGTCAAGCTCGGCGATGTTCAGCAGATACCGGGCGGAGGCATGCGTTTTACGCTGAATCTTGCCGAAGGAGGGCGCTGAAGATGTTCTCTCTTGAAGAGCTGCGTGCGATGCCCGGGGCGAAACGTCTGCAAAGGGCGGCGCTGATTACGGTGATGATCTGGCTCGCCGCGCTGCTTGTCTTTTCCGCCGCGCTCTCCGCCATGAGTGAAAACGAAGACCGGCTCAGCGACGCGGAGAAGATCCTCAACGCTGCGATAACTGTAAAAGCTTACCCGCAGCAGGGCGCCGTATCCGGTAAAGAGCCGCTTTCGGCGGTATCGGAGATAATTGACAAACTGGGACTCCAGAGCAAGGTCAACCAGCTGTCGTCCTCGCCGTCGGGACTTGTGCTGCAGATCAATAGACTCTATCACGAGGAGCTGGGCAAGCTTGTTGAGGATATCCAGCGAAACGGCCTTTCGGTGAAGACAGCGGAGCTTCGTTCGCTGACGGGACAGAAAGACGGACAGCTGATCAACGTAACGCTGACGATAGTTGGTGAAGATCAATGAAAAAGACCTTACACGCCGCCGCGGCGGCCATAATTGGATTATTCTGCGGACTGCTGATCTTCTTCCCTTGGTCCACCCTCGCGGGGACCTCTGCCTCAATGGCCATGAGCACAGCGGCGGAAAATGGGATTTTTCTCACGGTCGCTTCCTCCGGCATATCGGGACTCTTTTCAAAGAGCTTTATATACAACGGCGTGAACGCCGATTTTCCGGTATTCAGGTTCAGCGCGGCAGAGGTCACCCTCACGCCATCGGTAACCTCCTCGCTTTTCTCGCAGACGAAGAGCTGCCGGCTTGAGATGGGGCGCGGCAGCGTGGTGCCCGTGACACGGCAGGCTCTTGAGTGGAACGGCGGTACGGCGGATATCTCGCTCACGCCGCAGTCTTTGATGGTAGAGAATATCGCCTTTACCGGCAAAACTTCCGTTACGGGCTTTGCCGAGCTTTCGCGCGAGACGGGGAAGCTGACGCGCGCGAAGATGCTGCTCAAGGTGCCCGCGGAGCTTGACCGGGCCCTTGAAATGGCCGGCAAGATGGGAATGGTTCCGCTGACAAAGGTCAAAAGCGGGGAATGGAGGATCGAGAGATGAACTTTATCGCCTCCATAAAAAACAAGATAACAGACCGTCTTAAATACGATGGCTCTTACGAACAGATAGTAAAATTTTACGGTGGTCTCCGCTCCTCATTTACCGGCGGAGAAAAGGCCGTGAAGAGAGACGGCTCGCGTATGCTGACGCCGGCGCTGTTTGTCTGCGGTCTATTCGCGGGGCTGTGCCTATGCTGGATGGTAAAGGGCGCGCTGCTCTCTCTGCGCCTTGACGCCGACATCGCCGCCGCCTCAAGGGTCAGCGGACGCGCGCCCTCCTTCGCGAACGCGAAGAGCGGAGGCGGGCTGGGAGACTTCACTGCCGCGAACCCCTTCAAAGCTGATTTGCCGGTAAAAGAGGATAAAGCGGCGACGCGCACGGTGGCGCTTGACTCCCTCTCGCTTCAGGGAACACTGCCGAACATCGGCGCCTGGATAAGCGATCCCGAGGGAACGCGGCTTTTCCTGAAGGGGCAGACTATAAACGGCTATACGCTGGAAAAGATAAAATACGGAGAGGTGGTACTTGCCGACGGTAAAGGTGAACATACGCTCTATCTCTTCCTCTCGGGAGGAACTGCACCCAGAGCGCAGACGCCTTCGCCTGCTTCGCCGAAAGCCCCGCCGGCAGCCTCGCCGAAGCTTGATTTTTCCGGCGTTGAACCGGCAGCGGAGGGAAAAGAGGGGGCCGTGCCGCGCGAGCTTGTCGACGCGCTGCTGATGAACCCATATGACGAACTTGGCAAGCTTAGGATGGTGCCGGCCGAGGACGGCTCCGGCATGCAGCTTGAGCGTATCGCGCCAGACAGCGTATTCGCCCGTGTCGGCGTCGCGCAGGGGGATGTCATACAGGCGGTCAACGGCGTCACCATTTCTAATATGGCGGATGCCGCGAACGCCGTGAACTCGCTGATGGCTGGGACGCGCTTCGATGTCACCGTACAACGCAAGGGAAAGCCCCTTGAGCTTAAGTACCAGGTGAAATAAGGATCTGTCCTGTGCGGGGAAGGAGAGGTTTTACCCTTATAGAGGTGATGGTCGCCGTCATGGTTCTCGCGCTGACGACGACGGCGGCGATAAAGCTTACGATAATGGCGCAAAATACCCTCTCCGCCGTAAAGGAGAAAGAGAGCCTCTTGAATGCCGCGCAGGCGGTAGAGGCGGGGATCTCGACGAAGGAGCTCTCCGACGCCGGGACGAGCGGGGACTTCAAATGGGAGACGAAGGACAAGGAAACGGAGATGTTTGGTGAGAAATTCGGGCGGCTCGACTTCGACAAGGCAGGCTCCGACGACAGCGGCGAAGCCCTAAAGGTGAAGTGGCGCGAGATCACCGTCGCCGATAAGAAAAATAAAAAGATAATACTGTACATCCCCTCGAAAGAGGATGCAGAGGAAGATGCGGCAGTGGCGGCGTCGACGGATATAAAGAGCGGAAGCAGCGGCGATAAACAACAGTAGACGGAACTCCCGTCTTTATCACAGGTCAGAACGCAGCAAGAAATTAGGAGTGGTAAATGATGCACGGTAAGAAAAGATTGCTTTATACATTATTCGCAGCGGCTGCCGTATCTCTCTCGGCCTGCACCCTGTCGGCGGCGGAGCCGGACCAGGAGGAGCTGAACCTGATCCAGGCGGCGCAGGAGATGCGCGCCGCGGGTCGCGTACAGCTGAACTTCAAAGATCTTGACATGGCGAAGTTCATACGCTTTATGTCGGAGCTTCTTGGGGAGAATATACTTGTGAATCCGGGGGTTTCCGGCAAGGTCTCGGTGGTCTCGCCGAAGGCCGTCACCCTCAAAGAGGCGCGGCAGGTGATGCTGTCAGTGCTCGAAATGAACAACCTCTCCCTGCAGGACATGGAGGGCTACTCCAAAGTTGTGCCTCTCTCCACCGGCGGGACCGCGAGCAACACCGTCATCAAGGGGGACCAAAGCGTTGACCCGAGCGACACAATAATGGTGCAGCTGGTGCCTCTGAGCTATGTGAAGGCCGGTTACGTCGTCTCGCCGCTCAAGACGGCGATCCCGCAGATACAGGTCTCCCCGATCGGCAACGGCAGCGCTGTTTTGCTGGTAGGCAAGGCCGCCCTGCTCTCCCGCGCCGCCGGGGTCATCCGCGCGATCGACGCCCCCGACAGCATCCGCACAATCAAGGTCTGCGCGCTTCAATACGCGAACGCGAAGCTGCTGGAGGCGCAGCTCAACGCGATCGCGAAGGACGCATCCTCAAAGCTGGCGGGGATGGTATCGGTCTCCGACGAGCGCACCAAGAGGATAATCCTCGTTGGCAGCAGCCAGAACATCCGCGAGGCGGAGCGCATCATCAAGGATATCGACATCCCCTCGCGCACCGAAAACTTCCACGTCTATCACCTGAAAAACGCCGACGCGAAGACGGTCGCCGAGCAGCTTTCCCAGATACTCGCTGTCGCCGCTAAGCTCTCGCCGGACCCCAAAGGGGCGATGCCCTCGACGGTCGTCCCGGACCTGCCGACCAACAGCCTTGTATTCACCGCCTCGCAGGAGCAGTACAACTCGCTTAAGACGATCCTCGAACAGCTTGACACGCAGCCGAAACAGGTACTGCTGCGCGGCCTCATCGCCGAGGTCAGCCTAAACAAGCTCAACAGCGCCGGTATCGACTGGGCGGCCTGGGGCGGCGACCTCTTCGGCAGTACGGTAGTAGCGGGTAACGTGCAGCTTGGCAACACCGCCGTTCCCTCCGACGTTCAGCAGCTCTACCAGAGCCTGATCACAAAGGAGGTCTGGCACGACACTCCTAACGGAGGATATTCGACCACGGAGACGGCCGGCGCCGGACTTGCCTATGCCTACATAAAGCTGCTCAACAAATTTGACGCGATCAACGTCCTCTCGATGCCGCGCCTCATGTGTACCGATAACCTTGAGAGCTCCCTCCAGGTTGGGCAGGTCATACCTCAGCTCAAGGGCAGCCTTACAAACGCGACCAACACCGACTCGGTGACGAACTCATACGAATACAAGGACGTCGGCCTCATCCTCACGGTGACGCCGCACATCAGAAGCGGCAACCTCGTCGCGCTGGAGATCGAACAACGCATCGAGGACCTGATGACGACGACGAACTCCGTCACGCCGATAACCTCCAAGCGTGAGGTCAAAACCAGCGTGCTCGTCGCGAACGGCGAAACGGTCGTCATAAGAGGCCTCATAAAAGAGGCGGAGAAGGAGCTGAAGAACCGTGTGCCGCTCTTCTCATACATCCCGCTGATCGGCAGTCTCTTCAAATCGCAGGAGAAGCAGCGCGAAAAGGTCGACCTGATGATCTTCCTCACGCCCTATATACTTGAGACGCCGCAGCACGCCTCGAAGATCACCAACGAGATCATCACTGACGGACAGAAGCTCAGCGAGGCTGAACGCATCCTGATGCAGCGCAACAACGAGGACTACCGCAAGTCGATCAAACAGCAGGGAGTCACGAGGGAGATGCTCGATCCGCACGGACAGTTCTCCGGAGTGGTTGGCTCCGACGACGTGAAGCCGCAGCAAAAGGCCCCGGACGGCGGCAAATAAGAAGAATATGACGGAACGTTCATTAAAAGATTTAAACATAACGCCGGAAAGCGTGCTTGAGCTCATCCCTCCTGGGGTGAGCCTTGACGCTCTGCGTGACAAGTGTTTCATCCCCATCGCGCGCGACGAAAAGGTCGTTATCTTCGCAGCGGCCGACCTCTCATGCGTAGTGGAGGCACAGCTGCTTGCGGCCTCAATGGACGCCAGCGCCGATACCAGACTATTCCCGCCCGCGGAGATACAGAACCTCATCCGCGGACTCTACGATATCAAAAGCGGCGTCGAACAGGATACGCTGAACGCCATCGAAGAGGTTGACGACCTCTCCGAACTCGCGCGCCAGGAGGTCATGAGCGACAGCGTGGACGCGCCGGTCGTCAAGCTCGTCAACGGCATCCTCATGGAGTCCCTGCGCGAACGCGCGACGGATATCCACATCGAACCCTACGAAGATCGCGTCGCCGTGCGCTACCGCGTCGACGGCGTCCTCTCCGACCGATATGCCCTCTCAAAAGGACATCAGTCGCCTGTGACGAGCCGTATTAAAGTCATGGCCAACATGGATATCGCCGAACGTTTCGTGCCGCAGGACGGCCGCATCGGCATCAGCCTTGGGGACCGCCTTGTCGATATACGCGTCAGCTCATTGCCGACACAGCATGGAGAGCGCCTGGTGCTCAGGCTCCTTGATAAGGCGCGCGGCCTGCTGACGCTTGAGGACCTCGGCATGAAGGCCTACGAACGGGAGCGTATAGAGAACCTCATCCGCCGCCCCAACGGTATGATCCTCTTCACCGGCCCCACCGGCTCCGGCAAGAGCACGAGCCTCTACGCCATCCTGCAGGCGCTCGCGCGGCCGCAGGTGAACATCATCACCGTCGAAGACCCGATAGAATATGATCTTCCGGGCGTGGGGCAGGTGCAGGTGAACGAAAAGGCGGGACTCACCTTTGCGAATACCCTGCGCTCCATACTGCGTCAGGACCCCGATATCATCATGATCGGAGAGATGCGCGACTTTGACACCGCGCACATCGGCATACAGGCCTCGCTCACGGGACACCTTGTCTTTTCGACGCTCCACACCAACGATTCCATCAGCGCCGTGACCCGCCTTACCGACATGGGAGTTGAACCATACCTCATCTCAGGTTCGCTGCTCGGCGTCGTCGCCCAGCGGCTTGTGCGCCGGGTCTGCCCACACTGTAAAAAAGAGATCCCGACCTCCGGCGTCGTGTTAAAAAACGGCATCGAAAAGGCCTGGCGCGGCGTGGGCTGCGAACACTGCAACGGCAGCGGTTATCGCGGACGCTTCGGCCTCTATGAGCAGTTCGATGTTACGCCGGAGATACAGGACGCCATCGCCCGCGGCGCGGCGCTGCACGAACTCAAGAGTCTCGCGCGCTACGGCGGCTTCGCGACCCTGTTGGAGCTTGGCCTGCAGGCAGTCCGCGAGGGAGAGACGACGCCCGAAGAGATGCTGCGCGTCGTCGGCGAGGTATAATCAATGCCGCTCTATAAGGCCGAAGTCTACACTCTGGCGGGGGAGAAAAAGCAGCTCCGCAAAGAGGCGGCGAGCGAGAACGATCTGCTTCGCGAACTTGGCGAGGCAAAATATGTGATCATCAGCGTGAAAGAGGAAAAGCCGCGTACCTGGTCCTTCGCGGGACGGTCGCGCAGGAAAAACCTGACGCTTGAGGAGCAGTACCTCTTCTGCACCACGCTATCTTCCTTTATGCGCAGCGGCCTCTCGATGACCGAGGTGCTGCGCCTGCTGCAAAAGCAGACGCGTGATAAAAACCTCAAGCCGATATACACGCAGCTGCGCGAATCGGTGGAGGGAGGGCGTTCGCTAGCCGGTTCGATGACCGCGCTCGGCGTCTTCCGCCCAAGCCTCGTCGGGATGGTGGAGTCGGGAGAAAGATCAGCCTCCCTCGCCGACATTCTCGAAAAGGCCGGTGAACTCATCCAGAACGAAATATCGCTGCGCCGAAAGATACAGTCCTCGCTGACCTATCCGGTGCTGATGCTTATCGTTGGCCTTGGCGTCGTCGTATTCCTTCTCAGCTTTGTCGTGCCGCGCCTCACCGCGCTTGTCGTGGAGTCCGGCGCGGAGCTGCCCTTCATAACCAAGATGCTGATATTCGTATCCAACGCCGTCCGCGTAGGGTTCCTCCCCTTTATCGCCGCCGTGGTGCTTGTCGTGTTCTGGATGCGCCGCAGCAACAAAAAAATCAACCTGCCGATGTTCAAAGATATCCGTGATAATCTGGCCTTCGCGCTGATCTTCAGCCAGAGCGGAACGCTGCTGCGCGCCGGAATGCCGTTGGTGCAGGCCCTCAAACTGACGGAGCCTCTCGACCCGGTCAAGGGACGCCTCTCCACCGTTTCCGAACACATCCGCCAGGGCTACCGTTTCTCCCAGGCGCTTGAGAAAGAGGGCTCATTCCCAGAGGAAATCGTGACGATAATCCGCGTCGGCGAAAGCGGCAGCAACCTCCCCGACGCCGCCGTGCGCCTGGGCGCCAGCTGCTGGGAATACGCCCAGTCCGCAATGCAGAAATGGGCTACCCTCGCCGAACCGCTGATCATCCTGGTGATGGGCGTGCTCGTAGGCTTCGTAGTGGTCGCCGTGCTGCTGCCGATATTCGATCTGTCGAGTTTGGCGGGGAGGTAGGGATGTAGTTTAATAGATAAGGATAAAATGTACTTTTATGTGATGACATATATATCTACTTTATATTCTATGATAGTGGCAGATATATTATCTTTTTACCGATAGCCCGCTAATCTATAAGTTGATATAATACACTTTATATTTGAATCTTATATGTTGACGCAACGAAGAATACGAAATGTGTGGTGATGAATATGTTAAATATTTATGTTCTATATACCAGTTATGATGTGCTTCTCTCAATGGCAATCGCCGCGTCGTATCCTAAAGATGATAATTTGATGCTGTTTGTCAGAATTCCCCATGCCTTAAAAAAAATTTACGGTATACTCTCAAATATTTTTCCTGAAAATAATGCACGATACTTTGCTTTCGAGGAAGAGAATATAGAGGACTCTAATATAAGAAATTTTTTCCAAAAAAAACGCAATATAAAATTATTAGAGAGAGAAATAAAACGTCAGGGGCCTGTTGACAGGATCTTTTATAACCAGGAATGGAATGTCTACACAACATATGCCGTGCACTTAGCGCAGGAATTGAACTCGTCTGTAACCTTTAATTTTCTTGATGATGGTATATATACTTATGTTGAGACTATAAAGAAGCTCAAAAACCCCATTGAACGGTGGGCAGACAGGCTTGTATACGGAGGTTGGCATATAAATCACGCGATTCCTGGAACTTTGCGCGAAAATTGTACGATGTGGGCCTTGTTTCCACAGTTGCTGCCAGGAATATATAATAATAAAGAGCATGTGCGTATTGATATGGAGCCTCTTTTTGGGCAGATTGATGAAATGGCTCTGATGAAAGAGACCCACACTTGTGAAGAGAGTAAAATAGAGGCGATTATTGCCACCGATTTTAATTCCAGCTGCACAAGCGACGAATATAGAAATATAATAACCTCGATTGTAATGCGCTGTTGTGATGAAAATTTTAAGACGGCGATTAAACGTCACCCAGCTGACGATAGTTGTTTTAATTTCACTCCGGATGGTTATGAAACTTTAGATCTATTGGATTGTGTCCCTATAGAGTTATACTATTTATATTTTCGCAAATCGTTGAAAAAGGTTGTCGGTGGACTTAGTACGGTCTTGCTGACTGCGCGTGCGATGTTGCCCGAAGCCGATATTGAGTCCGTTGTCTCCAGGAGCTATCTGGAATGTGACGAAAATTCTGATGAGATATTAAAGCTTTTCTCACAGGTTGGTGTTAAGATAACTTTGATTGAGTGACCTCTATTGTTTTGAAAAGCAGATGAAGGAAGCTAATAGGTTTAGGAATTTTTACATGGTATGAAAGCAGACAGAGTTATGTTATCTAATATTAGAGAGTCTATAATAAATATATATAAAAATGACACAAAGAGATTTTGCTTAGCTCAAATACTTTTTATCGCGTCAATTTCATTTGGTTGGTTTCTGCCCGATGGATATAGACG
>NZ_JAJBUX010000060.1 GCF_020860125.1 Cloacibacillus sp.
CGAGATTCGGAAAAATAATCTGCTAAATGGTATCTTGACAATTTTCTAATATAGAGATAATGTATATATGTTTCCTTAGAATAGTTGTGGTTTCTACATAATGAAAAGTATAAGATAAAATAGGAGGGCTTTTTTATGAAGCAGGTAAGAAGATTACAGCCTAGGCATCCGATTCAGGTGAGAAACGGTCTCCTCGGCGGGGAGAAACCGATGGTCTGTATCCCCCTCGTAGGGAAGGATCATGACGGAATAGTCTCCGAGGCGAAGAATGTCCCCGCGATTGCCCCGGATATCATCGAGCTTAGAATTGACGCCTGGGATTTTGTTGAAGACCAGGCGGCCTTGCTGGCGATGATAAAAGAGGTGCGCGCTATCGTCGGCGAAACTCCCATCATCCTTACCTGCCGCGGCGACTGGGAGGGCGGCTTCAAGAAGGTCAGCGACGAGGCCAAATTCGGCATCTACGAGGCCGCGGTGAAAGAGGGCCTTGTCGATTTCATCGACGTGGAGCTGATATACGGCGAAGACAAGATCAAAAAGGTACTCGAGCTTCTGAACGGCACGAAGACCTCGCTGATTGTCTCTTTCCACGACTTTAAGAAGACCCCGAGTCGCGACGAGCTGGTTTCGATCCTCAAGCAGCAGATCGCCGCCGGCGCTCATGTGGCGAAGCTCGCGGCGATGCCGCAGAAGGAGGAGGACGTTCTCAACGTGCTCTCCGCCACCCTCGAGGTGCGCCGCCAGTTCCCCTGTATTCCCATCATCACTATGTCGATGGGCCCCACGGGCGCAGTCACGCGTCTCGTCGGCGGACTCTTCGGCTCGGACCTCACCTTCGCGGTCGGTTCGCAGTCATCGGCCCCGGGACAGATTCCCGTCGCGGAGCTTCGTCAGTGCTTTAACGTAATCCATCCCACACATACGGAGGCATAATATAATGGCAAAAGATCTTGTATCCTTTCAGCTGGTCAAGTTTCTCGAATCACGTGGCGTGGAAAATATCTTCGGTCTTTGCGGCCACACGGTGATCGGTTTCCTTGACGCCCTCAAGGACAGCAATATCCGCTACATCTCGGTGCGCCATGAGCAGATCGCGGCGCACGCCGCCGACGGCTATGCCCGCGGCAAGGACTGCCGGGTTCCCGGTGTCCTCATGACGCATCTTGGCCCCGGACTTACGAACGCCACCACCGGCGTCGCCGAGGCCGGCCTTAACTCGATCCCGATGGTCGTCATCGCTGGCGACGTGCCCTCCTGCTACTTCGGCCGCCATCCCCATCAGGAGGTCAACATGCACGCCGACGCGAGCCAGTATGAGATATACCGTCCCTTCGTGAAGCGCGCCTGGCGCGTAGACCGTCCGGAGCTTCTTCCCGAGGTAATGGACAAGGCCTTCCGCCTTGCCGTCACCGGACGCCCCGGCCCTGTCCTTGTCTCAATCCCGATGGATATCTTCTCGATGGAGCTTGACACACGCTTCTTCGAACAGCGCATGAACAATTTCCCCGAGCTACCGAAGCCCGGCCTCTCGGAGGCCGCCGCGGAGGAGATCGCGACGATGCTCGCGGAGGCCAAGGCCCCGATCCTCTATCCCGGAGGCGGCGTTGTCTCATCAGGAGCTGCAAAGGCGCTCACCGAGCTTGCCGAACATCTTGAAATCCCCGTGCTCTATACGCTTATGGGCAAGGGCTCGATCCCCGATGACAGCCCCCTCGCCGTCGGTATGACCGGCTTCTGGGGTACGGAGTTCAACAACACGACGGCGATGAAGGCCGACGTTATGATGGCGGTCGGCACGCGTCTCTCGGAGGCGGACTGCAGCTCATGGTATATGGGCGAGACCTTTGACGTGCCCCCGACGAAGCTGATCCACATAGACATCAACCAGGAGGAGATCGGGCGCAACTTCCCGACCGCCATCGGCGCGATCTGCGACGCGAAGGAGGCCCTTGAGGCAATCCTCGCGGCGGCTAAGAGGAAGTACCCCAACGGCGTGAAGCGTCCGGAGATCGTCAAGGCAATCGCCGAGGCCAAGGCCGCCTATAAGGCGACGCTTGTCGAGGCCCAGAATTCCGCGCAGTACCCGATGCGCCCCGAGCGTATCCTTAAAGACCTGCGCGAGGTTCTGCCGCGCGACGGTTATGTGGTGGCGGACGTAGGCTGGAACAAGAACGGCGTCGGCCAGCAGTTCGACATCTACGAGCCTGGTACCTTCGTCGCCCCCGGCGGCCTCTGCACGATGGGTTACGGACCCTCGGCGGCCATTGGCGTGAAGGTGGCGAACCCTGACAAGAAGGTCGTCGCCCTCATCGGCGACGGCGGCATGGGCACCAACGTCTCGCCCTTCGCGACCGGCGCGATGGACGGCGTGGCGGTCGTCTGGGTCGTCATGAACAACTGCGCCTTCGGAACGATCGCGGGTCTTGAGCGCCAGCACTACGACCACCAGTTCGGTACGCTCTTTATGAGGGACGGGGAGCCTTACAGCCCAGACTTCGCGGCGATCGCCGAAGCCTACGGCATCAAAGGCTATAAGGTGACGAAGGCCGAGGAGTTCAAGCCGATGCTTGAAGAGGCCCTGGCCTCCAACAAACCCTGCGTCATCGATGTGCGTATGGAAAACGCTCCCGTCGTAACCTGGGGATGCTGGAATATCAACGACATCTACCGTAAGCGCGGCGAGGAGAAGCCCTGGAGACAGTGGCAGTGGGAAGATACCACTCCCTGGTACATGGCGGAGCTTCGCGAACAGAAGACAAAGAAAAAGTAAGACCGGCGCGCCGCCGCCTCTGCCGGCAGATGCGGCGGACAGGGAAAAGTTAGGCGAAAAAGTGCCGGAGCGAATATCGTTCCAGCATCTTTTTACGAAAAAAAGAGGTTCAGAGACGGTTTGGTGGAGGCGCTCTATGCCGCCTATCTCTCGGCGGATGAGGGACGGCGTGTAAATTTGTAGCAAAAGAGAAATTTTTTGGTTGAATTCCATATAATGGAAATAAATTCTAACAAATGGTACTTGACAAGGAGATAAAAGAGGTTTATTTTATAGTTGTTTCCGATAAACAGTTTTAATTTCCATATAGCAGAAACAAAATTAAGGCATCTAAATTTATAAAAAATTTCAAGGAGATGTTATTCAATGGCAAAGCACGAAGTAACACCCGAGCAGCTGGCAAAGCTTGACGAGATATTCGCGAAGGCGAGAGCGGCGGAGAAGCAGATCGAGAACTACACCCAAGAGCAGGTAGACCGCATGGTTCGCTGCGTCGCCTGGGCGGCGGGCAACCCCAAGACCTTCCAGGAGATATGCTGGATGGGCGTCGACGAGGCGGGAGCCGGAGACAGGAACGGACGTTACGGCAAGCGCCACAAGATCCTCGGCGTGCTCCGCGACGCGCTGCGCCAGAAGAGCGTCGGCGCGATCGAGACGATCCCCGAAAAGGGCATCACCCGCTACGGGAAGCCCGCGGGCGTAATCACTTCGCTTATCCCGATGACCAATCCCGAACTTACCCCGATCGTCACCGCCATCTATGCCCTTAAGGCCCGCGACGTCGTCGTCTTCTCCCCCCATCCCCGCACGGTGAAGACCACCAACAAGGTCGTCCAGATCATGCGCGACGCGCTCGCGTCCATCGGTGAGAATCCCGACTTCCTCCAGTGCGTCTCCGAGGTCAACATGGAGCTCGTCGCCGAGACGATGAAGCGCTGCGACCTCATCATGGCCACCGGCGGCCCCGCGATGACCAAGGCGGCCCACAGCTCCGGCAAACCGGCCTACTGCTCCGGCGCGGGCAACGCGACGATGATCTACGACGAGACGGCGATCCCCGCCGAGGCGGCCCGCAACACCCGCATAAGCAAGACCTCGGACTTCGGTTCCGGCTGCTCGGCGGACGGCAACATCATCATCAGCGACGCCATTTACGACGAGACCGTTAAGGCGCTTATCGCCGAGGGCGGCTACCTCGCGACCGATGAAGAGCGTGCCCTGCTCAAGAAGGCGATGTGGAATGAAGAAGGGCACCGTATCGTGGCCACTGTCGCCGTCTCGCCGCAGGAGCTCTGCCGCAAAGCCGGCTTCGAGATCCCCGCGGACCGCAAGTTCGTGATGGTCAACAGCGAGGGTATCGGCAAGGAGTTCAAGTTCTCCGGCGAAAAGCTCACCACCCTCCTCACCATCTACAAATATGAGGGCGAGTTTGAGAACGCGCTCAAGATGATGGACGAGATATACAAGGTCGGCGGCCGCGGCCATTCATGCGGCATTTACAGCTTTGACGAGGAGCACATCCAGCGCCTCGCGCTCCGCGCCCCCGTCACCCGCGTAATGGTCCGCCAGCCCCAGTCAAAAGCCAACGCCGGCTCAGCCGAGAACGGCATGCCGATGACCTCTAGCATGGGATGCGGCACCTGGGGCGGCAACCAGGTCTCCGAGAACATCGCGCTCAAGCACTACATGAACAGCACATGGGTGGCGCGCCCGATCATGAAGGACCAGCCCAGCGAAGACGTCCTCTTCGGTGAATTCTTCGACGGCGCGGTCACGAGGGAACAGGGCGAAGTAATCAAGTTCTAAGGGATATTTCGTGCCGGATATAATATAACCGACAAAAATAATGACGGTTTCCCTATAAGGGGAAGCCGCCATTATTTTTTATACCAGTCTTTACCAAACGGAGGTAGAAAAAATGTCTGAAAATAAAAAGGTCCGCGTCGGGCTTTGCGGAGCGGGTTTCGCGGGAAAGTTCCACGCCTACGGCATTAACCGCGCCTACGGGGTGGACGCGCAGGTGAGCGTACTCTGCGAGCCGAACCGGGAGCTCGCGGAGCAGGTCGCCGCGAAATACGGCATACCGCGCATCTGCTCGGATTATAAAGAGCTCCTTAACGACGTTTCCCTTAACGTCATCGACCTCTGCACGCCGACGAATATGCATCACGTGATGATCGAGGAGGCGCTGTCGGCCGGCAAGCACGTCATCTGCGAGAAGCCGCTGACCGGATATTTTGGCGAGCCGGGCGATCCGCAGCTTGTCGGCGAGGTGGACAGGAAAAAGATGTACGAGGTCGTAGCCTCCCGCCTTGACCGGCTCCGCGAAGCGGTGAGAAAGAGCGGACGGCTCTTCATGTATGCCGAAAACTGGATCTACGCGCCCGCGGTGACGAAGAGCGCCGAGATACTGCGCGCCTCGAAGGATAAGATCATGCTCATGAAGGCCGACGAGAGCCACAGCGGTGCGCATACGCGGCTTGCCGACGAATGGAAGAACTCCGGCGGCGGCGCGCTGATCCGCCAGGGGTGCCATCCTCTTTCGGCGGTGCTCTTCCTCAAACGCACGGAGGCGGCGGCGCGCGGCGAGGCCTATTCGGTGCGCGACGTTTACGGCGACGTGGGGACGGCGCTTCGTAATATTCCTGAGTCCGGGCGCGGCGCGATCGTGGCCCGTCCCAAAGACGTGGAGGATACTGGCATGATGCAGCTGACCTTCGGCGACGGCACGAAGGCGACGGTCTTCGCCTCCGACGCGGTCCCCGGCGGCATCCGCAACACCGTCGAGGTCAACACGACGGGTGGCAACATGTACTGCAACATCTGCCAGAACAACTCGCTCATCTCCTACGCCGCGGGCGACGAGACGCTGAAGGATATATACGTCACCGGCAATGTCGAGACGAAAAGGGGTTATCAGTACGTCATGCTCGAAGAGGAGTGGTTCCGGGGCCAGATCCAGGAGTTCCAGGATTTCATGGAATGCGTCGCCTTTGACCGTGAACCGCTTTCAAACATAGATATCGCCTGCGAGACGGCGCGGCTGATGTACGCCGCCTATCTCTCGGCGGAGGAGGGGCGGAAGCTCAAACTCGCAGAGCTGTAGGAAACTCGACCCGCAGTCGTGACGAGCGGCCCGAAGGCGGCGAGAACAGCCGGTCATCCCGCTTAAAATATAAAACGTGAATAGGGCGCGGACGCCATGAACGGTGGCTGTCCGCGCCCTGTTTATTGTAATTGAGCGCTGATCCCGGCTGCTGGGTGAAATTGTAGATTAGCAGCGGGAATATCAATAAAAATATCATGTTATGAATAGGTGTCAACACGGACTTTTCGCGGTTTTCGTCTTATAAAAAATATAGGTATTGATATATTTTATCAAACGATAAATTCAGTATCTTTGTGAAAAGAGCTCTTTTTGACGAGTTTTAGCCTCTTATGATTAATAAAATATAACAATAAATGAACCGCAAAGCTGAGAAAAAGTATCATATTCAATTAGAATGAAAATTCTCCAGGACTATAAATTTATATTTTA
>NZ_JAJBUX010000061.1 GCF_020860125.1 Cloacibacillus sp.
GCGAAGCGGGGTGAGGGAGAGTTGACCTTAGGTTCTTCCGCGGCTTTTGCCGCGGGCTCTGTTTGGCGCGGTTTCCGCTCCAAACAGAGCAACACTCCTTCCGTCTCGCCGCAAAAGCGGCGGCGATCCACCTCTGATGTAACTACCAGCCGAATCGCACAAATCAGAAGAGCTCTGATTTGGCTCCCTGGCCGCCTCGGAGAGGGAGGCTAAAAAGGCAAAATCAAAAGAAAAACCGCTATTTATCTTTTACCCTGCCGGAGATAGATCATCGTTACAATATATTCCCGCGGTCTCGCGGGATTCTTTTTGTTATAATAGATAGACGAATAGACATACTTTTGGTCGAAAGAAGGATCACGCATGATAGATTACGAGGAACTCTCCGAGATGCTCAAGGCTCTTTCCGACCCCAACCGGCTGATGATCGTGGAGATGCTCTCCGGCGGAGAGCTATGCGCCTGTAAGCTGCTGGAACGTTTCAGAATAACGCAGCCCACCCTCTCGCACCACATGAAGACCCTTCGCCAGGCCGGACTCGTCAAAGGGCACAAGGAGGGGAAGTGGATGCACTACACGCTTGACGGCGAGCGCTTCGCGATGCTGACCGACGCGATCGGCGAGCTCACGGGAAAAGAAAAATGATGTGCATATGCTCATTGACAAAGTGGGCATATGCACATTAAGATATATCCAGACTTTTGAAGGGGGAAAACGCCATGGCCGGGAGCACAAAATGCCGCCGTGTATGCGGCCGTCCCGCGGCTCTGCGCTTTATGCCGGACGCCCGCGCGGCGGAGATTCTCGACCTCTCGCTTGAGGAGCTCGAGAGCCTTCGCCTCTGCGACCTCGAGGGGCTCGACCAGGAGACGGCGGCCCGCCGTATGGAGGTATCGCGCGGCACTTTGCAGCGTATCATATATTCCGCGCACGCCAAGGTGGCCGAGGCTCTCTGCACGGGCAAGGGCATCTTTATCAACGGCGGCAACTATGAGATCGCCGGCGAATGGTGCGGCGGAATGGCCAGATGCAGGCGCTGCCCCTTTATCATCGAGAGCGACAGGGCTTTCAGGGAAAGGATGGAGAGGATCATGAAGAACGGAATAATCGCGGTAACGGCGGAAGAGAACGGTGAAATATTTCAGCACTTCGGACATACGCGCTGGTTTGCGCTCTATGAGATAAAGGAGGGCGCGGTGGCTTCGCACTGGCTGATCGACGCGGAGGGCAGCGGCCACTCGGCGCTCGGCGGTTTCCTGAAGGAGAACGGCGTGGACCTTCTCATCTGCGGCGGTATCGGCGGCGGGGCGAAGAATGTTCTCGCGGCGGCGGGCATCGAGCTGGTCTCCGGCGTCAGCGGTTCCATCGACGAGGCGGTGAAGGCTTTCCTCTCGGGAAGGCTGAAGGACGACCCGGCGGCGGAGTGCGACCACCATCACCATGGCGAGATTGAGGGCAGCTGTCACGGCTGCGGCCACGGAGAGGCGCACGGCTGCCATTAAGTTTCAATAACGCATAATAAATTATTAAAAGAGCGGCGGCCCGCGCGGAAATCACACGGCCGCCGCTCTTTTTTCTAAATGTGGGGTTGGCGCCCAGGGCAACCGTATCAAGGAGAATCAGGGAGAAGGTAAACGGTGATTTAGCTTCTGTCCTTGTAGCCTCCCTCTCTGAGGGAGGTGGCGGCCGCCTGCTTTTGGCGGCTGACGGAAGGAGTGTTGCTCAGTTTGGCGCAGTTCCCGCGCCAAACTGAGTCCGCGGCGAAAGCTGCGGGAGAATCTAAGGTCAACTCTCCCTCAGTCTCGGCGAAAAACATCGCCGAGCCAGCTCCCTCTGGGAGGGCGCCTTTAAGGGCAAAGTCAAAGGCTAAACCGCAATTTACAGTTTTTCCTATCCGGTGGAAATTGACGTTTATCGCCTCTGAGCATTATTGACGCGTTTGCACTAGGCTAATACCTCATTATCTTGACTGGAAGTATTAACTGTAGGAGCGCCGCCGTCCGCGCGGCCATAGCTTCGTCTGTTCTCTCTTTTTGTCTTTTGACTAGGATAGCTTCTCTTTTTTTGTTAATGACGCGGCGGAGGACCAGACGATTCTGTTTCTGCCGCCCTCTTTTGCCCTGTACAGGGCCTCGTCGGCGCGCAGGATGAGCTCTCTCACCGTTATTTGCTCGTCCGGCTCCTTATGGTGGAGGCCGATGCTGACGGTGATGTGTTTTTCTTCCCCCGCCGCCGGCGCGCAGCGCAGCGATTCGACGTCCCGGCGGATTTTCTCCGCCGTCAGGTTTGCCTCCAGAGCCTCTTTGCCGTAGAGGAAGGCGATGAATTCTTCGCCGCCGTAGCGCACGAGATCCGCGCAGCGCCCGCACAGCTCGCCGCGAAGGTATTCGGAGATATCTATCAGCAATCTGTCTCCCGCGAGGTGTCCGTTACAGTCGTTGTAGAGTTTGAAGTGGTCGATGTCGATCATCAGGCAGGCTGCCCGCTCTCTTTTGGGGAAACGCTCGCAGATGACTTTTCGCAGGTAGCGGCGGTTGTGAAGCTGCGTCAGCGAGTCGGTCATCACCTCGCGGCTGAGAGTTTTGTTGGCCCGCTCCAGCTCTTTATACTGCCTCTCGATAACTATTTCGTCGCGTTTTATCCGCAGCTGGCTCTTATAGAAATAGTTTGCTAGCATAAAGGCGATGATGGCGACGAAGAGGCTGTTGGTGAAGTTGTTGAAGGTTTGGTTCAGCCCGTTCGGCCAGGGGAAATATGGCAGCAGCGCGTTTAGCAGGATAAAGTTCCCGCCGTAGAGCAGGAGGCTCTTCCAGGGCTGCATCAGGGAGATGGCGGCGCTGATGATGGCGACGTAGGTGTAGACGGAGAGGCCGTTGCCGCCGAGCTGGTCGTTCAGGGTGAGCGCGGTGCTCCAGAGGCAGAGCAGCGCGATGTAGATATGCTCCGTGATGAAATAACGCCGGTAGTTTTTCGGGTCATTATGAAAGAAGCGGTCCTGTATTAGGGTCACGGCACAGGTAACGGCGATGAGCAACAGATAGAGGATGAAATACGCCGTCCGCCGCGGTTTGAGAAAAGGCCCGCCGTCCTTGGAGGAGATGAGAAAGAGCATGAATACCTCAAAGGCGATGATCAGCAGGTGGAGGACGAGCTGCGGCCGCCTCACGCTTTCATAGAGACGGAGAAATATTTCGTCTTTGTCCCCGTCGTCCTGCTGAAAACCCAGAAAATGTTTCAGGAGTGAAATCATCCTTCGGCCATTCCTCCCATATATGCACCCGCGTGGCGGTCAGCCACCGGATACCCAGGCTGATGCATTGATCGCTCCTCATTATATAGTAAAAATGAGCCGGGATATAGTGGTGGGAAACGTTATCAGGGCAAACGCATCAAGAAAAATCAGAAAGAATGTAAATGGCGATTTATCTTCGACGGGGTAAACGATAAACAGCGGTTTTCCTCTGTTTTGTCATTCCTGGCCTGACCCGGAATCCAGCGGCCCAAAAGTCCCCGGGTACCGGCTCGGGGGCCGGTGTGACAAAACAACGGCAAAACCGCAATCTATCCTTTTAGTTTACCGGGAGGGAAAATGAGCCGCCTTTACCGCCGCGGCTCCGGCGTCTTAAGCCTTTTTGGATACCCAGCGGTCATAGAGCATGGCCTTTTCCAGCGCCATGCCGCACTCGTCGAGCATCACGCGGATCATATTTTTCTCAAAGGCGGAGAGCGGCGGCAGCGACCGCGCGGCGACGGCGGCGACGGCGAGGACGCTGCCGCCTCCGTCGCCGCGCACGGCCATGTATAGGCATTTCGCGCCGGGCAGCGTGTCGGTGGTCGCGCCGGCGCGGTGGTTATTTGTGCGCACCCATTCGGCGACGCCCATCTCCTCCTCGCTTTGATAAATTTTCTCCGCCTCGGGCAGCTCCGCCGGGGATATCAGCGAAAGGGTTCCCCGCGGCGTCTCCCCGTAGATGAATACCGGCCTGTCGAGCAGCTTGCGCAGCTGTTTTTCCGTGACCTCCGCCGTGGCCGCGAAGCCCTCGGATTTGTTGAGCAGCTGGCTTGTCTCCAGCAGGACCTCCGTCATATAGGCGTTGCCGGAGGCGAGCTCCGCCTGCCTTTTGATGCGGGTCGTGAGGGAGCTGGTGAGCAGGCTCGCGCAGAGCATGACGGCGAGGATGGCGGGATAGGCGGGGTCGTACATCGTGAAGGAGTAGAGCGGTTCGATAAAGAGGAAGTTGAAGGCCGCGACGCTCGCGAAGGAGAGCGCGACGCCGTAGACATGCCCGTGCGTCCAGATGGAGGTAAAGAGCACCGCGAGCATATAAAAGGCGATCGTGTTGATGTTCTGGAAGCCCGCGCGGAAGAAGGCGAGGGAGAGCAGCGTCGCCGCGGCGAAGATCAGCGCCGCGCGTACCGTGTCACGCCAGGAGAGCTCGACGCCGCGCGCGCCGTAACGTTTTTTCGCGCGATACGGCGGCTGCCGGTCGGGGATTATGTAGACGTCAAGCTCGGGGGCGGTCTCCGTAAGGTGGTCGATGAGGCTCTTTTTTCTTCCGAAGAGGCCGTTTTTATGGTTGGTGCGTCCCAGCACCACCTTTGTCGCGCCGCTTTGCTTGGCGTACTGCGCGATCTGTTCTGAGATATCGTCGCCGTAGGCGGTCACGATCTGCGCGCCCAGGTCCTCCGCGAGCTTTATGTTCATCTGAAGCCGGCGGCCGTTATCCCCGCCGCCGGGTCTGCCGCCGCCGGTCTCCACGTAGAGCGCCGTGAAGCGGCTGTGAAAGGCCTCCGCGAGGCGCGCCGCCGTGCGGATGACCTTGGCGTTGGAGGGCGCGGCGGAGACGCAGGTGATAACATGTTCGCCGGCGTTGACGGCGCCTCCCTCGGCCATCGCCGCGCGGTTCTGTTTGTCGGCGGTGCGGCGCAGCGCGATTTCGCGCAGGGCGCCGAGGTTTTTCTTGGTGAAGAAGCTGCCGAGCGCCTTTTTCGCCCGTTCATTTTTATAGACCTTGCCGGATTCTATGCGCTCTATGAGGTCGTCCGGTTCAATGTCGATGACTTCGATCAGTTCCGCCCGGTCGAATACGTCGTCGGGCACGCGTTCGGCGACGGTTACCCCTGTGATCGAGGCGACGATGTCGTTGAGGCTCTCGATGTGCTGCACGTTGACGGTGGTATAGACGTCGATCCCGTAACGCAGCAGCTCTTTGATGTCCTGGTAGCGCTTTACATGGCGCGAACCGGCGGCGTTCGTGTGGGCCAGTTCGTCGACCAGTATCAGCTGGGGATGGCGGGCGAGCGCTCCGTCGAGGTCAAATTCGCTGAGCTTCATGCCCTTGTACTCGACGCTCCGCGTCGGCAGCACCTCAAGGCCCGCAAGCAGCTTCATCGTTTCGGGGCGCGTGTGCGGCTCCACGTAGCCGACGACCACGTCCACGCCCTGTTTCTTCGCGCGTCGCGCCGCCTCGAGCATCGCGTAGGTTTTGCCGACGCCGGCGGCGTAGCCGAAGAATATTTTCAGCGTCCCCTCGCCCTTGTCCGGCTGGCTTTTCAGCTGCGAGAGCAGCTCTTCGGGGGTGGGGCGTCTCATCTCTTTCATCTCATCTTCCCCTTTTTAACGGGCGCAGCCCGCCGCCATTAGGATGGCGGCGGGAACTTTTTTCGCCGTTACTTCTTTAGGATTCCATCCAGCTCAAGGTTGACCTTCAGGACGTGGACGCGCGGTTCGCCCATGATCCCCAGAAAACGTCCCTCGGTGTGTTTCTTGATGATCTCCGTCACCCTCTCTTCCGTGAGGCCGGTGGCCGCCGCGATGCGCGGTACCTGGTAGAGCGCGGCGGCGGGGGAGATGTGGGGATCGAGGCCGCCGCCGGAGCTGGTGACCAGCTCAACGGGAACGGGTCTGTCTCCCATCGCAGGGTTTGCCGCGCGTATCTCTTTAACGCGTTCGGTGATCAGCCCTTCAAGCTTTTCTCCTGCGGGGCTCAGGTTGGAGGGCCAGGCATAGGCCGCCGGTTTGCCGTCAGCGCCGGTGAAGCCGGTGTCGACGTTCATCTGGCGTCCCCAGAGGTGGGCGGGCGACCTGTAGAGCTGCCCGAGGTTCTCCGCGCCGTATTTTCGCCCCTCGATCCTGATGATGGAGCCGTTAGCCTGGTAGGGGAAGGCGATTTTGGCGATCGCCGTCACCGCGAGGGGATAGATGATCCCCGTGATTACCGTCATCAGCGCGAAATATATTATCGAACGTATTGTGACTATTCTCAATGTCATGATCGTACCTCTTTTCAAGCGGTCTTTTAGGCCAGAATTCCGGTCCCGATAAGGATCATGTCGATGATCTTTATCGCGATGAAGGGAATGACGATCCCGCCGACGCCGTAGATCATCAAATTTCTCATCAGCAGCTGTCCCGAGGATTCCTCTTTGTATTTTACCCCCCGGAGCGCGAGCGGGATGAGCGCCACGATGATCAGCGCGTTATAGATCACCGCGGAGAAGATGGCGCTCTCCGGGCTGTGCAGCTTCATGATGTTCAGCGCCTGAAGCTGCGGGAAGAGGACGACGAAGAGCGCCGGGATGATCGCGAAGTATTTCGCGAGGTCGTTGGCGATGGAGAAGGTCGTCAGCGCGCCGCGGGTCATCAGCAGCTGCTTTCCGATACGGACGATCTCTATCAGCTTCGTCGGGGAGGAATCGAGGTCGACCATATTGCCGGCCTCCTTAGCCGCCTGCGTGCCGGTGTTCATCGCCACCGCGACGTCGGCCTGGGCGAGCGCGGGGGCGTCGTTCGAGCCGTCGCCCGTCATCGCCACCAGATGCCCTTTGGCCTGGTAGTCGCGGATCAGGGCGAGCTTCGCCTCAGGCGTCGCCTCGGCGAGAAAATCGTCGACCCCCGCCTCCGCCGCGATCGCCGTCGCCGTCACGGGGTTGTCGCCGGTGATCATGATCGTCCTGATGCCCATTTTGCGCAGGTCCGCGAACTTTTCCTTCACACCGTCCTTGATGATGTCCTTCAGATAGATCACGCCCAGCACGCGGCCGTTCTTGGCGACTACAAGCGGCGTGCCGCCGAGCTTCGCGACGCGGTCTATGACGTTGCGGCACTCTTCGCTGAAATGGCCGCCCGCCTTTTCGACGTAGGCGCGGATGGCGTCCGAAGCGCCCTTTCTGATCTCGCCCTCTTTGCAGTTCACGCCGCTCATGCGCGTCGTCGCGCTGAAGGGGATGAAGGAGAGGCGCTCGTTTTCCAGCTGGCGTTCGCGGATGCCGAACTCCTGCTTGGCGAGGACGACGATGCTGCGCCCCTCGGGGGTCTCGTCCGCGAGGGAGGATAGCTGCGCCGCGTCGGCGAGGTCGCGTTTGGAACAGCCGTCTACGGGGATGAACTCGCTCGCCTGGCGGTTGCCGAGGGTTATGGTGCCCATCTTGTCAAGCAGCAGGATGTCCACGTCGCCCGCCGCTTCGATCGCGCGGCCGCTCATTGCTAGCACGTTGGCGCGGTTCAGGCGGTTCATCCCCGCGATGCCGATCGCCGAGAGCAGCACGCCGATGGTGGTCGGCGCGAGGCAGACGAGCAGCGCCGCCATCGCCGTGACGGAGAGCGGGTTGGCCGCCCCCTCTTCCGAGGCGAGGAGGCCGGAGAAGGTGTAGAGCGACATCGTCACGAGGACGAATATTATCGTGAAGGCGATCAGCAGTATCTCAAGGGCGATTTCGTTCGGCGTGCGTTTGCGCGCCGCGCCCTCGACCATCGCAATCATCTTGTCGAGGAAGCTTTCTCCCTCCTCCTGTGTCACGCGGACGACGAGCCAGTCGGAGAGGACCGTCGTACCGCCGGTCACCGCGCTGCGGTCGCTGCCCGCTTCGCGGATGACGGGGGCCGATTCGCCGGTGATCGCCGATTCGTCGACGGAGGCCGCGCCCTCTACCACCTCTCCGTCCGCGGGGATCTGCTCTCCGGCGTGTACGATGAAGAGGTCGCCCTTCCCTAAGGCCGCCGAGGCGACGTCCGTAAAGGAGTTGTGGTCTTTAGGGTTTGAGAGCAGGTGCGCCGTGACGTCGCGGCGTGAAGCCCTCAAAGAGTCGGCTTGGGCCTTGCCGCGTCCCTCGGCGATCGCCTCCGCGAAGTTCGCGAAGAGCGACGTCAGCCAGAGCACGGCGGCGATTCCCGCGGTGAAGCCGAATGGGGCGTCGTCTATACCGCACAGCGAGAGAGCCGCGAGGACCGTTGTGAGTATCGCTGAGATGTAGACCAGCAGCATCACAGGGTTTTTCGCCTGTGTGGCCGGCGCTAATTTTATGAAAGAGGCTTTAAGGGCCTCGGCCGCTATCTTGCCGCTTGAATAGCCGGGCATATTTTTATTGACTGACATTTTAGATCAGCTTCCTTTCAGAAAACCCTAGAACATTCTCAGGTGCTCGACGATCGGCCCTAGCGCCAGCGCCGGGAAGAAGGAGAGCGCGCCGACAAGCAGCACGATGAGGATGAGCAGGAATACGAACGTCATATTGCAGGTCGAGAGCGTTCCCGCCGATTCCGGCGTGTGCTTCTTCGTCACCAGGCTGCCGGCGATCGCCAGCGTCGCGGTCATCGGGACGAAACGTACAAAGAGCATCACGAGGCCGATCGCCGAATTGAGAAACGGGGTGTTCGCGTTGAATCCCGCGAAGGCCGACCCGTTGTTGCCGCCCGCGGAGGAGAAGGCGTAGAGCAGCTCCGAGAAACCGTGGGGGCCTGGGTTGTTCATGCTTGCGGGCACCGAGGGCACCAGCGCCGCGATACCGCTGCCGATGAGGATCGCCACGGGGGTCGCGAGGCAGATGAGAACGGCCATGCGCATTTCGAAGGGGTCGATCTTCTTGCCGAGATACTCCGGCGTGCGTCCGACCATCAGCCCGATGATAAAGACCGTCAGGATCACGAAGCCGATCATTCCGTAGAGGCCGCAGCCTACGCCTCCGTAGATGACCTCTCCCAGCTGCATCAGCAGCATCGGCACGAGGCCGCCGAGCGGCGTGAAGCTGTCGTGCATCGCGTTGACCGAACCGTTGGAGGCGGCGGTCGTAAATACCGCCCAGGTGGCGGAGCTGGCGATGCCGAAGCGGCTCTCCTTGCCCTCCATATTGCCGCCCGGCTGCATCGTCGAGCTGATATCAACATTCCCGCCCTGAGCCAGCTGCGGCGTCGCCGCCTGTTCACAGTATCCGACGATCGCCAGCGAGGCGATGAGCACGAGGAACATGGCGAGGAAGATGGCCCTTCCCTGCCGTCTGTCCTTCACGCCCCTGCCGTATGAGAAACAGAGCGCCACGGGGATGACCAGCAGCGCCAACATCTCCAGCAGGTTTGAGAAGGGGGTGGGGTTTTCAAGGGCATTCGCGGAGTTTGCGCCGTTATACCCGCCGCCGTTCGTCCCGAGCTGCTTTGGCGCGACCTGGCTTGCCTGCGGCCCCATCGGGACGATTTGCTGCGAGACCGTGGCGCCGTCCTCAAGCGTGACCGGCTCCATCAGCTCCACCGTCTCATAGGGCAGATAATTCTGCATCACGCCCTGGGAGACGAGCGCCACGGCGATGACCAGCGAAAGCGGGATCATCACATAGAGAACGGCGCGCGTGATGTCCGTCCAGAAGGAGCCGATGCCCTTTGATTTAACTCTTACGATGCCGCGTATCAGCGCGAAAAGCACCGCGATCCCCGCGCCGGCGGAGACAAAATTTTGTACCGTCAGGCTGAGCGCCTGGGAGAAATAACTCAGAGTGTTTTCTCCCGAATAGGCCTGCCAGTTTGTATTGGTGACGAAGCTGGAGGCGGTGTTGAAGGCCAGGTGCCAGCTAAGGCCGGGGAGCCTCTCCGGATTGAGCGGCAGATGACCCTGCAGCATCAGCATCGCGGTGAGGCCGACGAGGCAGACCGCCGAGAAGGCCAGCGCGCAGAGCGCGTAGAGCTTCCAGCCCATGTCCTCATCCTTGTCGACGCCGAGAATTCTGTAAATCACGTTCTCGCAGGGGACAAGGACCGGTGAAAGAAAGACTCTCTCGCCGTTCATCGCCTTGGCGATATAGCTGCCAAGCGGTAGCGCGATCCCCACGAGAATTGCGACATAGGCGACATACTGTATCACGGAACTCATGCTCTTACATCCTCTTTCCTGAAAATTTTACCTGTCGGCCCGTTTGACTTTTTAGACGGGATCTCATCCTCATGGGGCCCGCAGTCGCAGTCCTCGAAGGCATACCTCTTTATATTGGGGCTCTCGACAAAAAAGCTCCCCGAAGCTTCCATATTGAAATGCGCCGGACGATAGCCGGGGTTGAGCGCCCAGGCGGCGCGAAAGTGCCGCATCGCGCCGCTGTGGTCTCCGCTCTCCTCCAGCAGTATGCCGAGCAGGTTATGTGGCTCCGCCGCGTCAGGGTAACTCTCCATCGCCTTTGCGATGCGCAGCGCGCACTCGGCGTGGTCATACTTCCTGCTCATGATGCTTTTCTTTATATAGGAACAGAGCTCCGCCAGTCCCTTATCGCCGGTCGCGGTGGTTTTTTCTTCAGCCATCGTCATTTCCTCCTAATGCGTTCTCATTTTTCTCAGACTCATGATTTGTCGTCCTTCAGCAATGTGTAGCACAGCCAGAAAAAATATATACAGGCGATAACGCCGCTTGCTATTACGATCAGGTGCATCTGTGCAGCCCCCCTTGTCATCTTGTGAGGCAGATTCTACAGAAAAAGCTGTGAAAGCGATGTGAGAGAGTTAGCCTGGATGTGAAAATCCTGTGAGAAATCGGCGTTTATACGCGCCGCTGACTTAGCTCAACAAGGGCGGAAAATCCTCAACGCACCAAAGTGCGCCTGCGGTTTTCCGTCCTTATTTCGCGTCATCATCGACACGTCTAAACGCCGATTTCCTTTGGGTGGGGAAAGAGATAAATTACGATTTAGTTTTTATATTGTCATTCCGGGCTTGACCCGGAATCTAGTGACTTGGGGTTTGTTTTTCCCGCATGTCGTGAAACAGCTCCGGAGACACTGGGCTCCGGCTCGGAGGCCGGAGCGACAGGACAAGGGCACACTGCGGAATAGTTTCAATATGCTAAACGATAAATTACGGTTTATCTCTTGTTCCCTCTCAAAGCTAAATCGCTATTTATCTCTTTTCTATAAAAAATGTAAATAGGTTTTGTGAATTTTACATGATAACAGGAAAATCGGCGCGAAGAAGTGCCGTAGGCTAAATAAGCCGGTCCCTAAGTAC
>NZ_JAJBUX010000062.1 GCF_020860125.1 Cloacibacillus sp.
CGATCGTACCTATGTTGAGATGCGGTTTGTTACGTACGTATTTCTCTTTTGCCATACTGAAAATCCTCCCTGTATTTGGTTCTACGTTACTTATGCCCCATTGGAGCGCGTATTCATATTCCCACATCAAAAGAGACCCGGGAATCAGAGCCGGATCTCTTCAAAGATATGTAATGGCATTATAGCGTACAATCTTTTTAATTGCAACACTTTGCGATAAATTTACAGGGCAGGGGCCCGAATATCTGTTGCCCACGCCGTGCCGCCCGGCGGCGTCATATTCGGCGCCTCCGCAGCGTCCGCCTTCATTTGCCGGAAAATAACGCGTTTTCAAGGCGGCCAAGCCGCCTTCCCCGCGCCTGCCGGACACACGCGGTCCATGGTATCGTTATTGTAAATTTTAAAATTTATATAAATAGGCTCGTAGGGTTTTATTAAATAGGTATGTGTGATATATCACTTTCTTTATATCGTTAATATTTCAACTATGTCTTGCATATACAGACAAATCTATAAAACTAGCGGCATTTTTTAAGTTTGCCTTTCAAAAACGGTTAATGTAAGATACCTAAAATGTCGGCGCGCTTTTATGTGCGGGTCAGGATGTGTGTTTTATGGCAGATTTTTCGTTCCTTGCCTCGGCCTCCGAGATATGGGAAGAATGGCGGTTCGAACCTTGGAAGAGCGGCGCGGCGGAGGGGCTTTACAGAAGGGTCTCGATGGTGAAATCGGGACTGATAGGCGAGGTCGCCCGCTATTACGCGGATGATTATATTATATGGAAGTATGAGGAGTGCGACGTGGATCGGCTCAAGAGGGAGGCTAAGTCCGAGAGCGACCTGCTGCTTCAGCGTTTTGTATTTTTGCGTGAAAATGGAGCCTATTATATGAAGAAGAGCTCCCTGATGTTCGGATTCCGCGGTTTTGTGGAACTGCACTTTTTTACGCCCGGCGACGATATTCCGAAGGCGATTCAGGACACGGCCTTTCTCGTCAACGCCGCGCTTAGAAAGCTTGGAAAATAGCCGGACAATGGCGTCCGCTGTTTTATAGATAACAAAAATCCTTTTGGAGGTGTAACTTATGTTCTTTATGATGTTCGTAGTATCCGCTTTATTGTTGGTACTCGGCTACATATTTTACGGAAAGTTCATGGCGAAGGTCTATGAACTGAGTAACGGCAATGTCACTCCCGCCGAGCAGATGAACGACGGGATGGACTACTGCCCCACACACCCCGCGGTCGTCCTTGGACATCACTTCTCGTCCATCGCCGGCGCGGGCCCTATCGTTGGGCCGATCACCGCTGCGTCCATGTTCGGCTGGCTGCCCACGATCCTGTGGTGCATCTTCGGCTCGATCTTCCTCGGCGGGCCGCATGATTTCGGCGCCGTCGTCGCCTCGATGCGCCACGAGGGCAAGTCTGTCGGCGAGGTCATCGACCATTGGATCGGCCGCAAGGGAAAACAGCTTTTCCTCGTGTTCACGATCCTTTCGCTTTTCCTCGTCGTCGCGGTCTTCCTCGTCCTGACTACGGCGACCTTCGTGACGGACCCAGTGGTAGCCTTTGTAAGCTGCATGTATATATTCCTCGCGGTCATCTCGGGACTTCTCATCTACCGCTTCAATATGAACCTTAAGTTCGTCACGCTCGTGATGCTCGCCATCATCGCCGTCTGCACCATCTGGGGAGGAGACTGGCCCTTTGTCGCGGCCGTCTTTACTCACAGCGCCGACCAGTGGAACATCTTCCTCGCCATCTATATCCTCGCGGCTTCGGTGCTCCCCGTTTGGCTGCTGCTCCAGCCGCGCGACTATCTCGCCTCCTATTTCCTCTATTTCGCGGTGGCGATCGGCGCGATCGGCATGATCTTCGGCGCCTCGATGGACAGCGGCAACGTCCCCATGATCGCCAAGGATATTCAGTGGTTCGGACTCGGCAAAGCCAACCTCTGGCCGATGATGTTCGTCATCGTCGCCTGCGGCGCCATCTCCGGATTCCACTCGCTCGTCGGCTCCGGCACGACCTCGAAGCAGCTCGCCCATGAGGCGGACGCGCTCCCCGTCGGCTACGGCGCGATGCTCCTTGAGGGCCTTGTCGCCGTCATCGCGCTCGGCACGCTGATGGTCGCCGGCGGCATACAGAAGGGCGGGCCAGTCGGCACTTTCGCCGCCGGTTTCGGACAGTTCTGCACGATCGTCGGTATCGATCCCGTCCTGGGAACCCGTCTCGGCGCGATCGCCATCAACGGCTTCCTGCTCACCTCGCTCGATACCGCTACGCGTCTCGCCCGTTACCAGATACAGGAGCTGACAGACTATAAGATCAACAAATACGCGGCTACGATCATCGCCGTCATCGTCGCGCTGGTTCTCGTTTACGTAAAGACCAAGGGCCCCGACGGAAACCCGGTTCCCGCATGGGCGGTCATCTGGCCAGTATTCGGCGCCTCTAACCAGCTCGTGGCGGCGCTCGCCATTCTCGGTATCGCGATGTGGATAATCCGCGGCCTTAAGAAAAAGGCAACCTTCCTCCTCGTTCCCTTCTGGTTCATGCTCTTTACAAGCATGGCGGGCCTTGTGGTGGAGATCAAGGGTACGCTGACGAGCGCCCACCCGAATTACATCCTCGCGGGCATCAGCGCTCTGCTGCTCGTCCTCGCGCTTCTGATGACCAAAGAGGGCATCACGGCTCTCAACAAAGAAAAAAGCGGCGAGTTTGTGAAGTAAACCAGGGAAAAATAACGGCCGTCAAAAAGGCAGTGAATATAAGAACCCGCCTATACGGCGGGTTCTTTTAAATCGGGAGGCAATAAAAATATGTGGGCAATCTGCGCTCTGTGTTCTGCGTTCTTCGCGGCGCTCACTTCGATACTCGCAAAAATAGGCATCGAGGGCGTGAATTCCAACCTGGCGACGGCGGTGCGGACCGTAGTCGTCGTCATTATGGCCTGGCTCGTCGTCTTTGTGACGGGAAGCGGCGGACAAATCGGCGAAATCAGCCGCAAGAGCTGGCTGTTTCTCGTTCTCTCCGGCCTCGCTACCGGACTCTCATGGCTCTTTTATTTCCGGGCCTTACAGCTCGGGGAGGCATCGAAGGTCATTCCCGTGGATAAGTTCAGCGTCGTTCTGGGCATCGCGATGGCCCTCATCTTCCTTCACGAGGCCGTTACGGCCAAGATACTCATCGGAGGCGCACTGATAACGCTCGGCACCTTCGTGCTGATATTATAAATTAACTCAGGCGCCTAAGTATTCGGCCATCGTCCGCTCAAGCAGCTTAAAGTCAAGCGGTTTTGAGAGGTGAGCGTTCATCCCCGCCTCTTTTGAAGCCTTTACGTCATCTTCGAAGGCATTCGCGGTCATTGCGATGATAGGAATGGTCCTGGCATCGGGGCGTTCCTGGCCGCGGATCCTGCGCGCCGCCTCCAAACCTCCCATGATCGGCATTTGCAGGTCCATGAATACCACGTCATAGTACCCAGCGTCGGAGGCGGCGAATTTTTCAAGCGCCTCCAGCCCATGTTCCGCGCTTTCGACAAGAATGCCCGTCTGCCCCAGTATCTCCTGCGCGATCTCGCGGTTGATCGCGTTGTCCTCCACAAGAAGCGCCCGTTTGCCCTTATAAGAGGCGGCGATATGCGGCGCCACCGGAACAGTCTCCGGGACCGCCTCTTTCAGCGCGTACCGCCGTATCGCGCCGATAAGGTTGGACCTGAATAGCGGCTTCATTATGAAGCCGTTGATACCCGCGGCAACGGCCTTCGCCTCATATTCCGCCCAGCCGTAGCCGGAGAGGAGGATGATCGGCACCTCCGGACCGACCGCCGCGCGGATCTCCCCCGCAGTTTCGATGCCGTCCATACCCGGCATCATGAGGTCGATGATGATCATGAAGAAATCCGCTCCCGCCCGGTGCGCGGAGACGGCCTCCTGCAGCGCCTCTTTTCCAGAAAGTACGCAGCGGCTTTCCATTCCGATTTCCGCGAGACGCACCGATACGGTCTCACAGACGATACGGTCGTCGTCGACGACCAGCACCGGCAGCGACGGCAGCGGCGACAACAGCGGTGAGGCCGGTTCATCTTTCATGTCAGCGGTCTTTAACGGCAGCTTCACGGTAAATTTTGTACCTTTACCGTGGACGCTGCTGACAATGATCTCCCCGTTCATCATGCCGACGATATTTTTACTGATCGCCAGACCGAGCCCCGTACCCTGGATGCCGTAGGCGGCTACGTCGTCGGCGCGCTCGAAAGGGGTAAATATCTTCTTGAGGAACTCAGGCTTCATGCCAAGGCCGCTGTCCTCAAAGGTAAACTCAAACTGTCCGTATCCTTTTATATCCGAAGGGTTTTCCCGCACCTCGAAGATGATGTTTCCGCCCTCAGGCGTATACTTTACGGCGTTGGAAAGGATATTCAAAAAAACCTGCTGGATGTGGGGCTGGTCGCATATGACCCTCTCATGCTCAAGCTCATAGACATGTATGTCAAAGTTGTGCCTTTTTTCGGCGATAGAGGGCTGTATGATCGTTACGATGCCCTGCAGCAGCTCGTCCAGGCTGACCTCGTCCTCTGCCAGTTCCAGCCGGCCGCTTTCGATCTTTGCCATATCGAGCACTTCGTTGATCAGCTGTAGCAGCAGCTTCGACGAGACAGTGATCTTTTCCAGACAGTCCATGACACGCTCGCGGTTGTCGATATGCGAGGCGGCGATCGCCGTCATGCCGATCACCGCGTTCATCGGCGATCTGATGTCATGGCTCATACGCGAGAGGAAATCGGACTTGGCCCGGTTGGCCCTTTCCGCCTCCGCAAGCGCGCCGCGCAGCATCTCGGACCGTTCCTCAAGCTGCCTGCGAAGCTCCCGCTGTTCCGTGATGTCGGTTATATCTATATATATGACGAGATAGACCGGCCGGCCGCCGTCCCAGCGGACGCATTCGGCGTTGACCTGCAGCCAGGCGCCGCCGCCGCCGCTGTCCTTCGCCTGCAGCGTGAAGTGGACGGGGAGGCCCTTTTTCATCGCTTCAATGTTTTCCGCATAGGCGGCGCGGTTCTGTTCACAGTCAAAATTAGAGAGGCCGCGGGCGAGAAAATCTTTCCCGCCGCTAAAAAATTCCCGAAAACGGGCGTTGGCGTCAATCAGAGTGAAACCCTCATCTTCAACACGAATCTTAGCGACAAAACCGGGAAGGTTGTCATAGGTGACGGACTGCTCCTTTTGTGTCTGGATAATATCCGTTACGTCGGTAAAGACGGTATATACCACAGGAAAGCCGTCAGCTATCTCGTCGGTGAAGGTCCCGACGATACGGATCCACGCTATGGAACCTCCTTTTTGCGGCATTTGGCAGATGCACTCATAACCTGGGCGGTTCTCCGCAAGCGCGCCGAGCACCGTCTGCGTGATCTTCTGCAGCGCGGCGGGAGCAGATGCGAAGTACTCATCCACATGGTTGTGAAACAACTCCACATATTCCTCTCTCGTGTATTTTATTATCTCAAAGAAGAAATCATTCGCCCAGATCGCCGTGAAGTGCTCGTCAAGCTTATGTTTGCTGACACCCACATGCAGCGCTCCCATCAGAGCGCTGTATTCGTCAAAGGTGCCGCTCCGGTCCTGCCGGCCGTTTAGTCCCGTGCTGTCGTCTTTATAAGTCATCTGCCCTCTTCCAATCCTGCCTCTGTTCATTAACGGAGCCACCGCAAACAAAAGTGATGCTTGCTCATAATATTACAGCTTATAATCTTTATCATAATATTACATAGCCTTTAAAAAGTCCACTTTGCCGCGCGGAGAAAAATTTTTGGTCTTTCGTCCTTATCTCTCCCGTTCCTACATCAGAGCGAGGGCATCTTATTTTTATTCGACGGCGATATAAAGGCGCCGGCAAGCGCGGGCGGGAGCGGCAGGTTTTCATGCGTTTGCCTAGTTCCGGCACGCTGTTATGCGAGGGCAAAATTAAAATTATGCAGTATGTTATAATTGAAGTACTAGTTGTGTGGTGATAATAATTGAAATCAAAAAATCTATATATGCTGACCTACGGATATCTCCTTACAAAAATCTATTTTGGCCTTTACTCAAAGGGACGCCCGCTGCCCTCCATCCACCGTCTGTCACAGCTGCTGGGAGTATCGACAGTGACAGTGCAGGGCGCGCTGAAAATGCTTCAGCGGGGAAAATATATTTCCGGCTCGGAGCTGGGGCGCACGGTCATCTACGACCAAGAGGCAAAAAACGGCCTGCCTGCCGGCATCCTCGCCAGAGAGGAGGTGCTGCGCGATATCTATCAGGGATTCGCGCTGATCCTGCCCCCCATATTTTACGACGGCTTTCGCCGCTGTGATGAAAAAGATCTTGACCGGCTTGAGAAGATACTTGAAAAGGGCGCCTCCTTTTGTGACGAAGCGGTCACAGCTTTTCTTGCGTACCTGATAAATAAGCTTCGCAATCCGCTGATACTTGACCTGTACCATGACATAAGCCTCTACTCTTACCCAACGCATATCGCTCGCTGTGCGGCGGATATCGGACACTGGAGGGATAATTACGAAAGACTGTGGGCAGTCCTCAAAGAAATGGTTTCGCTTGCGCGGCGGGAAGATTTTACCGCTCTTCGCTCTTTACTTGAACGGACCTACTTTGACTACGATCCGGAATATGCCTCCCACCCGCTGTCAGACTCCTTTAATAGCCCCTACAGATGGGGCAAGCCGCGGCTCTGCAACCTGGCGGCGGCGGAAATCATCCGCTCTGTCGACAACGGCGGATATCCCATCGGCACCCTTCTCCCATCCGCCGCCGCGCTCTCCGCAAACTTGGGATACACGCTGATCACGACACGGCGGGCGTTGTCGCTGCTCAACGGCTTCGGAGTAACGAAATCATTAAACGGCAGAGGATCGCTGGTTCTTGGCGCGGACGAGGGACGGCTCCGCGTAAAATGGCACGAACCCTCAGTGAGAAAAAACATTCTCTCCTATCTGCAGGCCATTCAAATGCTGGCCGTCACCGGCCGGTCTGTCGCCGAATCGGTATTCCCCCACATAAAAGCCGGTTCTTTTGAAGCCGCGAAGAGGGATATTCAAGAGGCGGCCGCTTCCGGCTGCCACACCGCGGCCACCGCGGCCATCGCGGTATGCCTGCGGCTGATCATCGGCGGCTCCCCCTACTCCTCAACAAAAGAGGTCTACGGACATCTGCGGGAGCTCGCCGTCTGGGGGTATCCGCTCTCATATATCCCCCCATATCCTGAACTTGAATCTTTTGTGGAGATGCTTCTCCGCGGGATAGAAGAGCGCAGCGGCAAGTCATTCTCTGACGGACTGGAGGGGCTCTGCCGCACGATATTTTATTCCTCCCGGGAAAAGATGGTCTCCGTGGGAATAGCCGAGGCGGGGAGGCTGGAACTGCTTTAGGCCAGTCTCATTGTATTTAAACGGTGATGAATTGAATCTTTCATCATTTGCTTTGGAATAACTTGAAATTCACATAAAATTGGATATTGTTTTAAGAAAATTATAAAATAATTGTTTTCACCATATATAAAATTTGAGC
>NZ_JAJBUX010000063.1 GCF_020860125.1 Cloacibacillus sp.
CGACGGAGCGGCCGCCTGGCCCGAGGGGGGCGGTGGTCTCCCCGATCATGGGCCGGATGCTGACGCTGCCGATCTCCCGCGCTGCGATCGCCGTCACTCTGAACCTCTCCGGGCTGGCCGCGGGCGCGGCGGCGGTAGGCTGTTCGACGCAGATGATCGGCTTCGCGGTGATGTCTTTCCGCGAGAACGGCGTATCCGGCCTTCTTTCGCAGGGCCTCGGCACCTCGATGCTGCAGATGCCCAACATCGTGCGCCATCCGATGATCTAGGTGCCGCCGACTCTCGCGAGTTTCATCCTCGGCCCGCTCTCGACGCTTCTATTTAAGATGACGAACGTACCCTCCGGCGCCGGTATGGGCACGAGCGGCCTGGTGGGGCAGTTCGGCGCGATCGACGCGATGGGAGGCTCGCCAGCTGTGCTGATGCAGATAGCTTTGATGCATTTCATCCTTCCCGCTGTGACGACGCTGATAATCGCCGAGGTGATGCGCCGGACGGGGCTGATAAAAGAGGGAGACATGAGGCTCGACCTGTAAGATAATTCTATATGTGTTGATATAAATGCTAAATGGCGTACGGAGAGCTCTTAGTATCCGTACGCCATTTTTGTATGGTAAATATTGTGCTTAAACGGTTTTTTTACTGTACTCTATCTGCCTCTTTTCCACCTTCCGCCGCGCAGGTACCAGAGGCTGAAGGCGATCGTCTGGAGCGAGGCGAGCGGCGCGGCGAAGCCGACGGAGAAGAGGCTCGCTCCCTCGATGCCGCTCAGTATCCAGGTTGCGGGGACGCGCACGGCGAAGGCGGAGAAGATGTTGTTCGCCATTGTAAAGGCTGTCTTGCCGCAGCCGTTAAAGAAGCCGTTGAGGCAGAAGACGAAGCAGACGAGGATGCAGTCGGAGCTGAATGATTTGAGGTAGAGCGCCGTCGCGGCGATCAGCGCCGGATCGGGAGTGAATATCCTGATGATGCTCTGCGGGAAGAAGAAGAGCCCGATAAATGTGAAGACTCCGAAGCATAAGGAGATCGAGAGTCCCGAATACATCGTTGAGCGCGCGCGTTTTGGCTTCCCCGCTCCCATGTTCTGCGCGACCATCGCGGCGATCGCCGCGGAGAAGGACATCGGCGGCAGCATCGTGAAGCCGTTGAGTTTGCTGGTGATGCCGATCGCCGCGGAGGCGGCGACGCCTCCCATCTTGCTGACCGTCGCCATGATGAAGATGAAGGAGATGCCGGTCAGGGAGAACTGGACGGCCATCGGAAGGCCGATGCGCAGCAGGTTCACAAGTTTCTGCCATTTGATCCTGAGGCTTTTGAGGCGGAAGTCGAAGCGATAGTCGGCGCGGCGCGCGTATATTACGGCGAGGACGGCGGAGAGTCCCTGGGCGCAGACGGTGGCTAAGGCGGCCCCCGGAGCTCCCCAGCCCAGAGGGCCGACGAGCACTAGGTCGCCGACGACGTTCGCGATGCAGGCGACGGCGACGAAGATGAGCGGCGAGGTGGAATCGCCGAAGCCGCGGAAGATGGCCGCCAGCGCGTTGTAGGCGAACATTGTCGTGATTCCGGCGGCGTTGATGAATATGTAACCTTTTGTCTGTTCAAAGGCCTCCGCGGGGGTCCCGAGCAGGTTGACGATCGGATCGATCATCACGAGTAGCAGCGCCGTGATGACGACGCTGAGGATGACGAAGAGGGAGAGCATGGTGCCGATGGTGTCCTCTATCTCGTGTTCCTCGCCAGCGCCGAAGAAGCGGCCGATCATAATGGTGCCGCCCATGGAGAGGCCGATGACGATGCTGTTTATCATGAAGATGAACTGGCTGCCGATCGAGACTGCCGAGAGGCCGGCGGCGTCTGTGAACTGTCCGACGATGATCATGTCCGCCGCGCCGTATAGCGCCTGCAGGAGGTTCGCCACCATGTATGGGATCGCAAAGCGTGTCAGCAGGAGAGGTATGCTGCCCTCGGTGAGCGACTGCGCGCCGGAGGTAAATATACCGGAAAAAAGTTTTTTTAAGTCCATTTTTATTACCGTTACTGGAACCTTTCTTTTTCTTTTAACATCACGATGAAATAATAGAGGAAGGGCAGGCTCGTCGTGAAACTGAAAATATCGGATACCGTCTGCGTCATCTCCACTCCCGTGAGGCCGAAGAGCCCGGGCAGCAGCGCGATGAGCGGTATAAAGTATATGCCCTGTCTCGTACAGGCGAGGAAGGTCGCGCGCCAGGCGAAGCCAGAGGCCTGGAGCATCATGTTCGTCGTCACGAAGAGCGGCTGGAGCAGCAGCACGGAGCACTGGAAGCGCATCGCGCGCGTGCCGATAGCGATGGCTACGGCGTCCTCTTTACGGAAAAGGGCGATTATATCGGGGGCGAATATCCAGCCCGCGAGCGTCATGAAGGCCATGAGCACCATGCCGGTCTTGACGGTGAACCAGAAGGCCTCGCGCACCCTTCCGTAGCGGCGTGAGCCGTAGTTATAGCCGACGACGGGGGAAAATCCCTGTCCGAGTCCGATCATCACGGAGAGGATGAAGAGGAATATCCTGCCGACGATGGACATCGCGGCGACGGCCGGGTCTCCGTAGGCGGCGGCGCTCACGTTCAGCGCGGCGGTGGAGATGCTGGCCAGCCCCTGCCTCGAGAGAGAGGGACAGCCGAGGCGGACGATGTCAAAGTAGGTCCGCGGCTTGTGCGAGAGATTTTTCAGATGGAGCCTCACGAGGCTCTTCCCGCGCAGGAAGAAAGATATCATGATCGAGAAGCTTATGCACTGGCTGAGCAGCGTCGCGAGCGCCGCGCCGGAGATGCCGAGGCCGAGGGTGAAGATAAAGATGGGGTCCAGCGCGATGTTCAGCAGACCGCCGGTCACGAGCCCGCACATTGCGAAGGCGGCGTGTCCCTCGGAGCGCAGGATGTTGTTCATGACGAAGGAGGCGCACATTATCGGCGCGCCGAGCAGTATCCAGCTCGCGTAACTGCGCGCGTAGGGCAGTATCGTCGGTGTCGAGCCGAGCAGCGTCATCAGCTTGTCGAGGAAGAGCAGCCCACCCACGCAGAGGAGGATGCCCATTGTTATCGCGCTGAAAAAGGAGGTCAAGCCGTAGACGCTCGCCGTGCCGCTCTCTCCCGCGCCGAGCACGCGCGCGATCATGCTTCCCGAACCCATGCCGAGGGTGAAACCGATCGCCTGGAATATCGCCATCAGAGAGAATACGACGCCGACGGCGCCGCTCGCGCTGGTGCCGAGCTGGGAGACGAAGTAGGTGTCGGCCGTGTTGTAGAGAGTTGTGACGAGCATGCTTATTATCGTCGGAATGGCAAGCGAAATAATGAGAGGCCCGACAGGAGCCTCCGTCATGCGTGAGTGGTGTTCCGCCGAGTCTTTGCTGGGCGCGACGAACAGCTTCATTTATATTTCCCCCATTCCATAACTGGCCCGTCTGGAGCGCGGGGCCGGTGTAAGTTTTATAAAAACATATCGTCCAAGTACAAAATACCACCAATTATTTATTTTCACAACATCCGGCGGCGGATGAGCCGCGGCTAATGTCCCATAAAAGTCAGTATTTTGCCAGGCTGCTTACAGTATGCAACCCAAAAGCGCGAAAGTTAGCCGTCAGTGCCGCAGGGCTGCGTATTTTTACAGTTTTCACAACGTCCACCATAAATTGTCTTAGGGATATTAAGAAAAATTTAGCCGTACGGCACCGCGTGGCGCTCAATCTTCGTCATAAGGCCTGTGGTGTTTGCCCTGCTGCGTATGGGTGGCTCTTGACTATAAAAAAATCCGTGTTAATATAATCCGTACTCGGATTATAATTGATACGGATTATTTTACCGTTTGCGGGGTATAACAGGTCTGCGCGTCACGGCGCGGGTATTTTTCGCATCCCTGTGCCGGGAGCGGCGAATTTGTGGAGGTTGTCAAAGATGTTCCATACAAAAAATTACCGGGAGCTTAACCGGCTCTTTTTTATGTTTGTGATACCGGCGGTGAGCTCGCAGCTTCTGAGCGGCATCTACACTATCGTCGACGGTTATTTCGTCGGCTGGGGTATAGGTCAGGACGGTCTCGCGGCGATCGGCCTCTCCTTTCCATTTTCCGTGATCGTGACGGCGATCGGCGCCGGTATCGGCGTCGGAGGGGGCGCCCTCATCGCCATCAGCATGGGGCGCGGTAGGGAGGCGCTCGCGCAGCGCATCCTCGGCTCGATGGTGTTTTTGATGATCGCCGCCTCTGCCGCTTCGAGTCTGCTGCTCACGCCGCTGGCGGAATATCTGCTCGCTTTCTATAAGGTCTCTCCCGATATCGCGGAGATGGCGCGCTATTACGCGTGGATACTGATCATATCCTCCCCAGCGCAGGTCGTAACGATGGCGATGCTCGGCGCGGTGCGCAACGACGGCTTTCCGCGCAAGGCGATGGCGATTATGATCGCGGCCTTTGGCACGAATATCGTGCTCGACTGGCTGTGGGTGATCGTCTTCCCCTTCGGCATCGCGGGCGCGGCCTGGGCCACGGTAGCATCGCAGGCGGTGTCCGCCCTCCTGCTCTTCGCGCATTTTCTGCTGGGTATGTCGAGGGTCAGGCTGCGCCCGCGCTTGGTACGCCTATGGCGGCCGCTGGCCCGCCGTATCGCCGTCATGGGGATATCGCCCTTCGGCGTGCAGATCGCGACGGCGGTGACGATGATCCTCTATAACTGGCAGGCTCTCGCCTACGGCGGGGATATCGGCGTCGCCGCCTACGCGGTGGTCGGCTATATCGTACCCGTGGGCGTGATGCTCGAGGAGGGGGTCGCCGAGGGCATCCAGCCGCTGATAAGCTATTACCACGGCGCTAACCTCCGCGCCCGCCGCCGGCTTACGGCGCGGCTTGGTTTTACCGTGGCTGTTTTTGTGGGGCTCGTCTGCTCGCTGCTTCTCCTCGCCAGCGACAAAATTGTTCCGGCATTTTTCTCGATGCACGGAGAGGCCGCCTCCGTGGCCGCACGTGGTCTCTTTCTCTCGGTCCCCGTCTTTCCATTTCTCGGCCTTGCGAAGGTCGGGGCCTCCTATTATCAGGCGGTCGGACGCAGTGACATGGCTTCGGTGCTGACCTATGGCGACCCCTTTATCCTGCAGCCGCTCTTTCTCTGGACGCTGCCGCTGTTTCTCGCGCTTGACGGCGTATGGCTCGCGATGTTTTTTACGAATATGACCCTTGCGGCGATCTTCGTTATAATGTGGAGGCGGGGAAGCGGCAGCCGGCGGATGCCGCTGACCGGCGGCGGCCTTATGGGCATTTTATAGATGCGGGGCATGGTCATGGAAGAAAAAAATCTCAAGACGATATTGGAAGTTTCCGACCTGATGCGGCGCTACGATCAGGTCTATTCACGCTGGGCGGAGAGCCGTGGTTTTTCCACTAACGCGATGTCGCTGATGGAGGAGCTGCACTTACGCCCTGAGGGTATGGAGCCGGCGGTGATCGCCGACTATCTCGGCGTGCCGCGCCAGACGATGACCTCGACGCTTGACAGCCTCGAAAGACGGGGCATAATAGAGCGTCGGGCGCACGCAACGGACCGCCGCCGTAAGGTGATAAGGTTTACCGCTGCAGGGCGGGAGATCGCCGATTCGCTGATAAATGAACTCCACCGCTGGATGATGGCGGCGCTTGTGCCGGTGGAGCCTCGGGAGTTGGAACGAACGCTCTCCGAGGTTAGGGCTTTTTGCTTACGGCTAGAGTCTGCTGTTAGCAGTAATACGGAAGAAAAGCGCTCTCCGTGCAATTAAAATACAGAAAATGTGTTATAATATTTCAGAGAGGTGTTTAATGTGGACAAGAAAAAAGAGGAACGCGTGGAGAGGAATATCTTTAAGACTGTATGTATCGCGGTGGTGGTAGTATTTGCCGCTATATGCGCCGTATGGTCTTTCACCGGTTATTAGGTTATTGGGAGAGCGGGGAATGACGGCATTTCTCCTTTCCTTTTAATATAATCAATATAACCTTTTGAGGAGGAAACTTTATGAACACCTGGTTTGAGAAACAGTTTAAGCTTTCCGAGCACGGCACCGACGTACGCACTGAGATTCTTGCGGGTATCACGACATTTATGACGATGGCTTATATCATTTTTGTAAACCCCGGGATTCTCTCCGCGACCGGTATGCCCTTTGGAGCGCTTCTCGTCGCTACCTGTCTCGGCGCGTCGCTGGCCACCTTTCTGATGGCCTTTCTTGCCAATTATCCTTTCGCGCTGGCTCCCGGTATGGGACTCAACGCCTTCTTCACCTTCACCGTAGTGCTGGGGATGAAGATTCCCTGGCAGGTGGCGCTCGCCGCGATCTTTGTCGAGGGTGTCATCTTTATCCTGCTCACATGCACCAAGGTGCGCGAAGAGGTGGTAAATTCGATTCCGAAGACGCTCAAGATCGGCGTCTCAGCCGGTATCGGAATTTTTATCACCTTCATCGGGCTCCAGAGCGCGGGGCTGATTGTCGCCAATCAGGCGGTCCTCGTCGGGCTCTCGCCGCTGCGCGGTAATGTCGGCGGCCTGCTGGCACTTGCGGGGCTTCTGCTGATGATCACGCTTGAAACACGCAAGGTCACGGGCGGTATTCTTATCGGTATCATTGCCGTGACGCTCGCCGGTATCCCGTTGGGCATTACGAAGATGCCGGAGGGGATCATCTCGATGCCGCCGTCGCTGTCGCCGATCTTTATGAAGATGGATTTCTCAATGATCGCCAGCCCCGCTTTTTGGGTGATCGTCTTTACGTTCTTCTTTGTGGACTTTTTCGATACGATGGGCACGCTCGTCGGCGTCTCCAACCGCGCAGGTATGCTTGATAAGGACGGACGCCTGCCTAAGGCGAGCCAGGCGTTGATGGCCGACGCGGTCGGTACGACGGCGGGCGCGGTACTCGGCACCTCGACGGTGACGACCTTTGTTGAGAGCGCCAGCGGCGTGGAGCAGGGCGGCCGCACGGGGCTGACGGCGCTTACGGTAGCCGTGCTCTTCCTCCTCGCGACCCTTTTCAGCCCACTGATCGCGATAGTCCCCGCCTGCGCCACCGCTCCGGCGCTGATAATGGTCGGCGGCTACATGATGATGGGATTCAAGGATATGGATTTCAGCGACTGGACGGAGTTCTTCCCCGCGATCATCGCCTTTTTCATGATGCCCTTCGCCTACAGCATCGCGGCGGGTATCGAGTTCGGCATCGTCTCTTATGTCGCGCTGAAGCTGCTCATGGGCCGCGGCAGGGATGTAAACTGGCTGCTCTACGCGCTTACGGTGCTCTTCATCCTTAACAGGGCGTTTCTGTAGGGCGGAGGGAACGTTATGAATTTTACCTTCAACCATTTTAACTTCAACGTCCTTGATCTTGGCCGGAGCCTCGCCTTTTACGAAAAGGCGCTGGGCCTCAAGGAGGCGCATCGTAAGGAACGCGAGAATTTTACGCTAGTCTATCTTACCGACGGCGTGACCTCCTTTGAATTGGAGCTCACCTATCTCTTTGACCGCAAAGAGCCATATGACCTTGGCGAAGTGGAATTCCATCTCGCGATGCAGGTGAAAGACTTTGAGGCGGCGCATAAACTTCACGCGGAGATGGGCTGCATCTGTTATGAGAACAGCGATATGGGGATCTATTTTATCGAAGATCCAGACGGATACTGGATCGAAATAGTGCCGGAGAGATAAGTTCTCTTTTTCCGTTTCTGGCGTTCGGGAGTTCTTTTTATTTCCCGGACGCCTTTTTTGTACGCAGCGACAAAATAAGGATATGGAACCGCCGTTGTTAATTATATATTTGTGTTATATTACAAGAAAGCAACAAGATGTATTTTAAATACAGATAATAATTTACAATTTCTCGTTTCGATACTATAATCCAAATATCGGGCGGTTGGCATTTAATATATGACTGTCTATCGTCCGAAGCGCTCATAATGTTTAAGCAACTGTATAGTTTGTCTTAATTATCTGAAGAACAGGAGAGGATTTTTATGGATCAGTTAACGGTACTGGTGTCAAAGGCCAATAGTTTTATTTGGGGCCTTTATTGTCTTATTCCGCTTCTCTGCGGCACGGGGCTCTACTTTACGCTGAAGCTGAATTTCGTCCAGATACGCAAATTTGCCATGGCTTTCAAGTATACCTTTGGACAGCTGACCCTTTTCGGCAAGCGCGCCGACAAAGACGGCATGAGCTCTTTCCAAGCCCTTGCGACGGCGATAGCCGCGCAGGTCGGTACGGGAAACCTCGCCGGAGCGGCGACGGCGATCGCCATCGGCGGCCCTGGAGCAATCTTCTGGATGTGGATCGCGGCCTTCTTCGGCATGGCGACGATCTTCGCGGAAGCGGTGCTCGCGCAGGTCTATAAGGAAAAGATGCCCGACGGCAGCGTTGTCGGCGGCCCGGCGTACTACATCTCACGCGGCCTTAAGAACAAGGGGCTCGCGGTATTCTTCTCGGTGGCGATCATCATGGCCCTCGGCTTCATCGGCAACATGGTGCAGTCGAACTCAATCGCCGACGCCTTTAACAACGCCTTCGGCGTGAACCGCCTTCTCATCGGCGTCCTCGTCGCGGCGGCAGGCGGCTTCGTATTCTTCGGCGGCATGGGCCGTATCGCGGCCATCACTGAAAAGATCGTGCCGATAATGGCGGCCGGTTATCTCCTCGGCGGTCTCTACATTCTCATTACCCACGCCTCGCACATCCTCCCGGCCTTCGGTATGGTATTTGAGGGCGCCTTCAATCCCGCGGCGGCCACCGGCGGTCTCATCGGCGCTACGATGAAGGAAGCCATCCGTTACGGCGTCGCCCGCGGACTCTTCTCCAACGAAGCCGGTATGGGCTCCACGCCGCACGCGCACGCAGTCGCCAAGGTCAAGGAACCTGCCGAGCAGGGTTTCGTCGCCATCATGGGAGTATTTGTAGATACCTTCCTCGTCCTCAACATGACGGCCTTCGTAATCTTTGTGACCGGCGCTATCGACGGCAAGACAAGCGGCATCGCGCTTACACAGAACGCCTTCTCAATGGGACTCGGCTCTTTCGGCCTGCCCTTCGTCGCGATATGCATGCTCTTCTTCGCCTTCTCGACGATCATTGGCTGGTACTTCTTCGGCGAGCAGAACGTGAAGTTCCTCTTTGGCAATAAGGCGCTTACGCCCTACCGCATCGTGGTAATGGCCTTCGTCATCCTCGGTTCCACGCTCAAGCTTGATCTTGTTTGGGAGCTTGCCGACTTCTTCAACGGCATAATGGTATTCCCGAACCTTATCGCGCTCATCGGCCTCAGCAAGGTTGTGAGCGAGGCGCTCAACCACTTTGACGATCAGGGACGTCTCAAGCCGAACGCGAAATAACCCTTTGTAATTTTGTTTGGGGAGCGCCGTCCAAAGGGCGGCGCTTTTTTGTGTCCGCTGATTTACGCCGATAGTGCGCTGATGCTATACTTATGACAGAGACAGCAGTTCCGCCGCCAAAGCCGGCGGATAACGTTACAGGAAGATTGGAGTTGGGAAGATGCGCAATTTCTCCCGCTAGTTGTTGACGGGGCATAAGGGGACAGACCGAGGCGTGGTTCAAGCGCCCGTTGTTTTCGTATGCCGCGCGGGGAAGCTGCGATATCTTGAACTCATATAATGACGGCACAGGTCCGCCGTCCGCGTTCGCGGATGGCCTCTCTCTGCAGTTATGAGCCGCGGGAATCGACTTTCCCGCGGCTCATGATTTTTTACAGGGAGGATATCTATATGTCTTTAATTAAAGTTACTGATCTTACATTTGGCTATGCGGGCGCGGCGAATATCTTTGAGAATGCCAGCTTCAATATTGATACGGACTGGAAGCTGGGATTAACCGGGAGGAACGGGCGCGGCAAGACGACCTTTCTGAAGCTGCTGCTCGGCTGTTATGAATATGGCGGAACGATCGCCGCGAATGTAACCTTCGAGTATTTCCCCTATGATATTGCCTACGAAGATACGGAGGCCGCCGCGGTGCTTCGCTCCGCCGCCGGCAGCTGTCCGGAGTGGCGGATAGCGAAAGAGATGAATATTCTCGGCCTGCCCGCCACCCTCCTGGGGCGTTCCTTCCAAAGTCTCTCAAATGGCGAACGGACGAAGATTTTACTCGCGGCGCTATTCCTGCGGGAAAACAGCTTTCTGCTGATAGACGAACCGACAAATCATCTAGACGCCGGGGGCAGGGCGCTTGTGGGTGAATATCTCAATAAAAAGAGCGGCTTCATCCTGGTCTCTCACGACCGCGCCCTGCTTGACGGCTGCGTGGACCATATTCTCTCCATCAATAGAAGCTCCATCGAGGTGACGCGGGGGAACTTTTCCTCGTGGCAGCGGGCGGCGGCGCTGCGGGAACGCGGCGAGCTGGCGGAAAACGAGCGGCTGAAAAGAGAAATGGCGCGTCTTGAGTCGGCCTCGCGGCGCGCCTCAGAATGGTCTGAACGGGTGGAGAAGAGCAAGCGGGGTGCAAAAATTTCCGGCGTCAAGGCCGACAAGGGGTATATCGGCCATAAGGCGGCCAAGATAATGAAGCGCTCAAAGAACCTGGAAGGCAGGCAGAGGGCGGCGATCGAGGAAAAGTCGAAGCTGCTGCGTGATATTGAATGGGAGGAGCCGCTTAAGATGCTGCCGCTGCGTTATCACTCCGAGTTATTGGCGGAGGCGGCGGAGTTGAGTATCTCTTACGGGGGGAATACCGTCTGCGCTGGTGTTTGCTTTACCGTCATGAGGGGCGACAGGGTGGCGCTGCGCGGCGGAAACGGATCGGGAAAGACGAGCATTATCCGTCTGCTTCGCGGCGAAGATCTCTCATATCGTGGACGTCTCAAGGTGGGCGCTTCGCTGAAGATATCCTCCGTATACCAGGATCTGTCAGCTTTACGCGGCAGCCTCAGGGAGTATGCCGCGCGGCTTGGCGTTGACGAGAGTATTTTTAAGGCGAATCTCCGCAAGCTGGAACTTCCGAGGGCGCTTTTTGAGAGGGATATCAGCACCTTCAGCGAGGGGCAGAGGAAGAAGGTGGCGATCGCCGGCAGCCTCAGCGAACAGGCGCATCTCTACCTGTGGGACGAACCGCTCAATTATATCGACGTCGTTTCGCGGATGCAGATAGAGGCGTTGTTGAAGGAGTGCGCGCCGACACTGCTCTTCGTGGAACATGACGCCGCCTTCTGCGCCAATGTCGCGACAAAGGCCGTGGAACTTTAGGAGGGATTTTTTTAGGCTGTTATGCGCAGAGGCGGGTGGCTGTTTTTTCGCTGCCCCCGTCTGCGTATATGAACTATCCTCTTTATGATAATTATTCAATGAAGAGGTGCGTTATGAAAAGATATTTCAAACTATATATTATCGCTCTCATGTTCCTGGCGGTCTTTTGTCCCGCCGCCGATAGCGCCGTTATAACGGAGATCGACAGCGCGGAACAGTTGGCGGCCTTTCGTGACAGCGTGAACGCCGGCGACGATTACGACGGCCTTAACGTGAGGCTCACCGCCGATATCGACCTGCGAAACGCCGAATGGCTCCCCATTGGGACCGCTTCCTCCCCATTCCGCGGAAAATTCAACGGCGCCGGACATAAGATCAGCGGCCTGAATGTCACCAGTGCGCAGTCGGCCGCCGTACCAATCGGGACGACGGAGTATTCAGGCACGGCGCTCTTTCTCATCCTCTCCGGCAGGCACGCGCAGATTGCAAATCTCACAGTCGAGGGTACGGCGGAGAATACACGGCAGAGGGGCAACCTGCTCTCCGGCGGCATCGTCGCCTATGCGGGGCCGGATACGGTGCTATTCAACTGTAAAAATTATGTCTCTGTCTCCGTTTCGGGGAAGGGCGGCACCGGCCACTACGGCGAGGAGGATTACTCAATCGCGGGCGGTGTGGCGGCTCACCTTGAGGGTTATATTGTGAACTGTGTCAATTACGGCGCCGTGAATAGCGCGAGTACCTCCGCCTACAGCATTGCCGCCGGACTTGCGGGGCGTACGAAGGGATATATCCTCTCGTCGCGCAACGAAGGCGCCGTCTCCGTCGCCGATATCGGCCTCTTCCAAAATATCGCGGGCGGTGTCGCTGGAGCCGGTGAGGGCGGCGTAATCTTCGGCGTGGAAAACGAAGGCGGGATATATTCTTCAAACGTCGGCGGCGGCATTATCGGCTTCGCCTACGGCACATCGGTCCAGAACGCTCTTAATTCGGGTAAGATCGGCGGCACGGGACAGAGCGGCGGTCTGATAATATCGGGCGGAATAATCGGAAAGGCCTATAACGGAGCCTCCGCGGTGAACTGTGCCAATGTGGGAGCCGTCGGCGGTATGGGGACGCCGAATTATTCCTATGCGGGAGGCCTCGCCGGGTGGAGTAACGCGGGGCCGAATTCGGTGGAGAACATCTTTTATAATTGTTCCAACAGCGGCGTAATCTCCGGCGAGGGGACGACCTCGACGCTTGTCGGCGGCCTCGTCGGTGAAATGGGAAAGAGCCAGCTGGCGGATTCGGCAAACAGCGGTTCCGTCAACACGGGAAAGGACTTCGCAGGCGGCCTTGTCGGCAATAAGTTTTCTAACGCCGATATTTATGACTCGGTCTATCCCAGCGGTTACGACGCAGTCGCTTACGGCGCACTTTCGGCGAGAGACTGTGCTGCGCTCTCTTTGGAGCAGCTTGCCGGGTTTGTGGTGACGGTGGTGCCCTCCATCTCGCCCTCTTCCGTTACTCTAACTGAGGGCGATAGCAAAACTTTATCTGTGGAGCTGCGGACTTTTCCCGGGACTCCTGTTGAAAAGAACGTCTTCTATTCCATAGTTTCTCTTGGCGCGGAGCCGGCGGACTATATCTCCGTGACCGCCGACGGCGGCATTGTCACCGTCAGAGGAGTGGAGAAGGGGGCTTCGCTGCTGGCGGTTCAAACTGTCTGTTATCGCAGCGCCCTCTCGGGCGGTGTTGACAGGAACAGCGCGAAAAAGGCGCTGATCTCGGCGCTGGCGGTGGTGAAAGAGGCGAATGCCTCGCCTGACATACCCACGCTATGGCCCGATATCCCTCCGCTGGTCTCACCTGATATCTCCCCTGTTCCGCCCAGCGGACACGAAATGCCCTCCGGCTCTACATCTTCCTCCTCCGGATGCGACGCCGGCGGCTGGGCAGTCCTCAGCCTTGTCACGCTGCCGCTGGCTGTTTATCTCTACAGGGGAAGAAAAGAAGATTAAATAGTTTTATCGTCTTAAAAGTAGGGGTTAGAGAGTATTCTGTGAACCCGTCAATCACTGCCCAGCCTTTGTTTTGCATGGCAATAATTCAAGTCCGCTGCCTTTCACATTCTGCGAGTGGATGCGCTGGCGGCCAATTATATTGCGGGGGATTTTGTGGATTTAAACTTGATATGGTGACTCTGTTTTTGCGCAAACAGGTTGGTTGGTCGGTATAATTTACAAAAATGCGGGCCGTGAGGCCCGCCTTTACTTTATCCGTTATTTGCTCATCCTTATCATGTCGGAGAGAAGCGCCTGTCCGGTTTCGCGGCGTCCGGCGCCGGGGCCGACCAAAGTAATATCTCCTAGGTTGTCTGTGTTTACCGTGATCGCGTTTGTCGCGCCGTTTATCGCCGCCAGCGGATGGGTCGCGGCGATCTCCTTCGGCATCACGTAGGGGTGCATGCCGAAGCTGTCGAACCTGATGCCGGCGACGAGTTTTATTGTGAAGCCGTTGCGCCGCGCCTCGTCGATCTGCTGCGGAGTCACCTGCGTGATACCGATGCGTGTAACCTCTTTCACGTCGATCTCCTTGCCGAAAAGTATCTTCGCGAGGATAACCACCTTTACAGCCGCATCCCAGCTCTCGACGTCGCCGGAGGGATCAGCCTCCGCGTATCCGAGCGCCGTCGCCTCCGCGAGCGCGTCGGCGTAGGTGGCGCCTTCGCCCATCTTTGTGAGGATAAAGTTAGTCGTACCGTTGAGGATTCCCTCAAGGCCCAGCACGCTGCAGCCCGCGATGCCGTTCTTCATCATATCGATGAGCGGCGTTCCGCTCATGACCACGCCCTCGTAGCTAAGCTTCGCGCCGCAATCCTCCGCAAGTTTGCAGAGCTCATCGAAGGCCACCGCGATCGGCCCTTTGTTCGTTGTGGTGACGCTGATGCCGCGCGAGAGCGCCGCCCTGAGATGGGAGAGGCCTGGCTCGCCAGTCTTGAGGTTGGTAGGGGTGCATTCGGCTAGCACCGTCGTGCCGGACTGGTCCAGCAATTCGTCAAAATGGCCCGCCGCCTGCGCGAGCGCCCCGAAGTTGTGCCTGCTATGAAGTTCGTCAAGGATCTTCTCAAGGTCCAGTCCCTCAGGGTCCAAGACGACGCCCTTCATAAGGTCGCTGATGAGGACTACCTTATATTCAAAGCCATATTTTTCCTTAAGTTCGGCTTTTTTCTCATGCAGTATCTCCAGGAGCGCGGTTCCGACATTGCCGCATCCGGTCAGTGCGATGTTATTTATCATTACAGTCCCTCCATAATCTGAATTATGAATATAATTTCAGGATTATATCACAAAACGAACGTTTTCAACATAAAATCATAAAAAGCTTACATAAATCAGCATATAAAAATGCCCGCTGTGTTTCACAGCGGGCGGTATTTTCCTGCGAGCCAAAGCCGTTACTGGTCTTTTTTCTTTATATGTTCCTTGATATCCGCGAGACTGACGCGCGTCAGCTCTCCGGCAGGCAGTTCTCCGAGTATCTCCCAGGCCATGTCAAGCGAGTAGCCGATCTCACGGTCCTCCTCTTTGCCCTGTTTGAGGAAGCGGTCCTCAAAGATACGGCCGAAGGCGAGGAATGATTTATCGGTCTTTGAAAGTTCATCCTCACCGACGACGCCCGCGAGCGAGCGGACCTCCTGCACTCTGCTGTAGGAGGCGAAGAGCTGGCTGGCGACACTCGGATGGTCCTCACGCGTGTAGCCTTTGCTGATACCGTCCTTCATCAACCGCGAGAGGCTGGTGAGGATGTCTATCGGCGGGTAGATGTTCTTCGCGTCGAGTTCGCGCGAAAGAACTATCTGCCCTTCGGTGATGAAGCCCGTAAGGTCAGGGATCGGGTGCGTGATGTCGTCGTTGGGCATCGTAAGGATCGGTATCTGTGTGACGCTGCCGTCGCGTCCGCGAACGACTCCCGTGCGCTCGTAGAGCGAGGCGAGGTCGCTGTATAGGTAAGCGGGGTATCCCTTGCGGCTAGGCACCTCTCCCGCGGCGACGCCGAGTTCACGCAGCGCTTCGCAGTAGCTCGTCATATCCGTCATAATGACGAGGACGTGCATTCCAAGCTCGTAGGCGAGGTATTCCGCCGTCGAAAGCGCCATGCGCGGCGTGGCGATTCGCTCGATCACGGGGTCGTCAGCGAGGTTCAGGAATGTGACGATGTTGTTGGAGTGGCCGCGTGTCGACAGCTCCTGCATGAAGTAGGCCGCATCGTCGTGCTTGACGCCGATTCCGGCGAAGACGACGGCAAACTCTTCGGAGCCCACGACCTTCGCCTGCGTCGCTATCTGTACGGCGAGCTGGTTATGCGGCAGGCCGTTGCCGGAGAATATCGGCAGCTTCTGTCCGCGGATCAGCGTCGTCAGCGTGTCAATCGCCGAGATGCCGGTGTGGATGAAATCGCGCGGGTACTGGCGCGCCATCGGGTTCAGCGGCAGGCCGTTGATGTTGACGCGCCTGCCTCCATAAATCTCACCACAGCCGTCGCGCGGCTCGCCCAGACCGTTGAAGGTGCGTCCGAGCATATATTTTGACAGGTGGACCTCAAGCGGTTTGCCAAGGAAACGAACCTTAGTGGTGTTCGGCACGAGCTCTTCCGTCCCTGTGAACACCTGTACAAGCGTCGCCTTTTCGCTCAGCGACTTTACCTGTCCATGGCGGCGCATGCCCCTGCTGTCGCGGATGTCGACAAGCTCACCGTAACCGACGCCGCTTACATTCTCAACGAGGATAAAGGGACCCTCTATGTCTTTTACGCCTATGTATTCGGGCTGCGCCATTTTATTCACCACCCCTTAGTTTTCTTGTGCGTTCCGCAGCGACGCGCTCAAGGTGCGCGTCGATACGTTTGCGAATCTGGTCGAAGCCCTCTTTGTCCTCGGCGGCGAGTTCCCTGAGGTGGGTTATCGCGTCGACCGATTCGTCGTCTTTTATCAGCGAGATCGGGATGTCTTTGCGGACCAGCTCCATCGATTTATGGTGGAACTCAAGGATGACGGAGAGTATCTCAAATCCCTTCATCGGCGGCGAATATGAGTCGGAGCCGAAGGAATTCTGCTGAAGGTAGCCGTTCTTTATCAAGAAGGCAGTGAAGGCGATGAGCCTCTGGTCATCGGGTAGGACATCCTCGCCGACAAGCTTGATGACCTGCTGTATCTTGTTGTCCTCCGCGAGGATGTTGCGTACCTCTTCACGGAGCTCGCCCCAGCGCGCGTCCACGTTCGTGCAGAACCAGCCGTCAACCTCGGAGGCGTACTCGCTGTAGGAGTCCGTCCATGAGATGGCGGGGTAGTGGCGCGCGTTCGCGAGGTTTTTGTCAAGCCCCCAGAAGCAGCGAATGAAACGCTTTGTATGGCGCGTGACCGGCTCCGTGAAGTCTCCGCCGGGAGGCGAGACGGCGCCGATGACGCTGACGCTGCCGTTTTCTCCGCCGATCGTGACGACGCGTCCCGCGCGCTCATAGAATTCGGCGAGGCGGCTGGGCAGGTAGGCGGGGAAACCCTCCTCCGCGGGGATCTCCTCAAGGCGTCCGGAGAGCTCGCGCAGGGCTTCAGCCCAGCGCGAGGTAGAGTCAGCCATGATCGCCACGTCGTAGCCCATATCACGGAAGTATTCCGCGATCGTTATGCCTGTGTATATGGAGGTCTCGCGCGCCGCAACCGGCATGTTCGAGGTGTTCGCGATCAGGATCGTGCGTTCCATCAGCGGACGGCCGGAACGCGGGTCTTCAAGCACCGGGAACTGCTCAAGAACGTCGGTCATCTCGTTGCCGCGCTCTCCGCAGCCGATATATATGACGACCTGCGCGTCGCCCCATTTGGCGAGCTGATGCTGGGTTACGGTCTTTCCCGTGCCAAAACCTCCCGGAATGCAAGCGGTGCCGCCCTTAGCGAGCGGGAACAGCCCATCAATGACGCGCTGCCCAGTTACGAACGGTTCGTTAGGCAGAAGCCGCTCTCTGTATGGGCGCGGCGTACGGACCGGCCAGCGCTGGATCATCGGGATAGGCACTTCACGCCCGAAGGCGTCTTTCACCTTTGCGACATCGCTGCCGGCGTGATGCTTCCCGGATGGGATCATCCAAGTGATCTCTCCCTCGAAGTCAGGAGGTGTCATTACCTTATGTACCAGCAGCGGCGTCTCCTGAATGGTGGCAAGCACCATGCCGCCGGAGACGAGATCTCCGACTTTTGCCACGGGAGTGACGTCCCAAAGACGTTCGCGGTCAATCATGTTTACCGAAGTTCCCGGCGATATATACATACCCTCTTTTTCAAGCAGCGAGTCCAGCGGACGTCCGATTCCGTCAAAGAAGCTGCCTATCAGTCCAGGCCCAAGCTCAATGGAGAGGGGTTCGCCGGTGCCGGTCACATCCTCATAGATGCGCAGCCCGTCGGTATCCTCGTAGACCTGGATGGTGGCGTTGTCTCCATCCATCTTTATTATTTCACCCATCAGCTTATGGGGCCCGACCTTCACGACTTCGCGCATTCCGAAGTCGCGCATGCCGTTTGCCTTTATGACGGGGCCGTTGACGAATTCGACGGTCCCAAGATGGGAATTCTGTGCGTTATTTTTAAGTTCCAAAGGCTATTCCCTCCTACGGTAAACGCATCCGCAGCCTCGCGGCCTGCGGTAATTTTTAATGCTCCCGCTTCGCGGCAGCTGGCCGCCACGGCTACGGTAAACGCATCCGTTTTACGGCTGCTGCCAGCAACAGCTGCGGTAATTTTTTATTTCGCGCTTCGCGCTGACTGTCCGCCGCGGTTAAAGCAGCGGCAGAAGGCGTTCAGCCAGAGAATCAGCCATCTCCTGTGTGATGCTCTGCCAATCCATATTGACCTGCCTGTGCCCGTCAGCCGTCGCGACCCAGCAGCCGCCGAGTATCGGGGCCGGGTCGGGGTCAAAGGTGAGGGCAAGGTCATGGTTGAGAGCGAGCGTCTTCGTGATGACCTCAACGGCAAGGGCAAGGTCGACCGCCGATAGCCTCAGCTTGAGCGGCGTCTTTGTCCCCAGCGATTCTACCGCGTCGATGCACATCCCGGTCAGGATATCAGAATAGTCGGCGCGATCTCTAAGGTGCACCAGCTTATCCTGAAGGCGTCCCATGGAGTCTGAAAGTATCCTGTTTTGCAGACGCAGGGTCTCCGTCGACTTTTCACGCTCAGCTGAGAGTATCTGCCGGCGGCGGATATCTTCCGCGCGTTTACGCGCGTCCTGCAGGATGAGGTTCGTTTCTCGCTGAAGTTTCTCCGTCTCACGCGCGAGCCACTCGTCTGCCTCGCGGCGTCCCTGTGCCATGTTGACCTTTTTTTCGCTGTCTGCGCGGTCCAATATTATATCTCTAAGATTGCTTATCTTTTCGTTTGATACTTCCTTCATCATGTTTCACCTCTTATTTAGTCCTCGTTCTGCTCGAAGTTTCGGTCTGTTGCGATGAGGCGTCAAAAACCGACAGAGGGAGATTCTCCCGTCCGCCAGTCACGCTACATCTTTACCCCGATGGCTTCCTGGACATATCTGGTCAGAAAATCAGGTCCCCTTTTGGTGCCGAATCTGTCGGGTATCTCGACTACGAGCGGCAGGTCTCCGCGTTCGCGCAGCTGCTGGATTATCTCTTCGGCCATCGCCGCCGCCTTTTCCGTGATGGCGAGTATGGCGAGATTGCGCATCTTCAGAGCGTTTCCTATCGCTGCGTATGTTTCATCGGGAGTGTGAACGAGCGTGCCCTCGATTCCGGCCAGACGCATCCCTACAAGGGAGTCGTGGTTGTCGCTCACAAGGTAGGCCTTCATAGACGTTTATGCCCACCTACAGCCGCTGGATTATAAGCAGTGAGATGATGACGCCGTAGATGGCGATACCTTCGGCAAGTCCGAGGTAGATGAGCGTCGTACCGAGCATTTCGGGTTTTTCACCAACCAGGCCGAGAGCCGCCGCGCCGACGTTGGCGACCGCGAGTCCCGCGCTGAGGCAGGCGATTCCCGTAGCGCACGCCGCCGCGATGAAGCCGAGACCGGCTCCTACCGATACCTCTTTTGCTACTGCCGCCGCGCCCTCCGCGGCGAATGACGTACCTGAGAAGAGGGCCAGCACCGCTCCCGTAAAGACGAGCAGTGTTGAAAGTCCCAGCGCCGTCGCGTAGATTTTCCTGCCGCCGCGGAAGCCCTTACGCTGGAGGATATATCCGGCTATCATCAGAGTTACCACCGTACCGCAGCTTAACATCAATCCAAACATGAAAAATCTCTCCTTTTCTTATTCTCTTTAAAATTGTTTAATCTTTAATTGCGTGATTAAAAACCTTTATATTTATTGTCCGTAACCATATTTTATAAACTTACAGATCCTCCGCGTTGGCCTGAGAGTATTTGCCTCCCTCTTTTTTCCAGCCGACAGGTTTGAAGGCGCTGCCTCCTCCCTTATAAAATTTACCGAAGAATTCGTAGTATTCGAGACGCAGCGTCTGGATGAATACTATCAGTCCTTCGAGGCATACGATGACCAGGTTGCCGATGATCAGGATTATGCCTTTCATAATGATGCCTCCGGGCAGCGAACGGACCATCTCGGAGAGCATTATTACCGCGAGCGAAAGTCCCACGTGGTTCAGCGCGAAGGCCGCCAGTCGTACAAACGACGCCGTATTTGAGACGAAGGACATGAGGTTGTGCATGATCTCAAAGAGGTTGAGCACGGGGGATTCCCCGTCACCCTTCTGCCGCAGTATGTAGCGCGCGAGGATGTCGCGGAAGATCATCACAACGATAAGCAGCCCGATAGCGCCCCACATCAGGTCCGCCGTAAATTCCGATATCGGCGAACCGGTGATGTAAATCATGCCCAGGGCGCATAACGTCCAGTAAAGCGCAAGTCCCGCGAGTCCCTGCCCGTCAAAGAGCAGACGACCGAAGTCCTTCGCCCGGTATTGCTTTATCATGTTCAGCAGCAGGCCGAGGCTTATCATAAATACGCCGAGGCCGATCGATACCGCAAGCAGTTTGTTGACGTCATGCATGGGGTTGAGCCATATCTCTGGAATAACGCCCTCGATGCCGAAGATACTTCCGTACATCAGACCGAAGAACATCGACGATATAGATGCCATCTTCATGACCTGCCCGAGCGAACGCCGCATGATGCCGCGCTTCACGAGCATCATCGAACCGAGAAATATCATTATTCCATGGCCGACGTCTCCGAACATAAATCCAAAGAAGAGGATGAATGAGATGGCGACGATCGGCGACGGGTCTATCTCGCCGTATGAGGGGAGGCTGTACATCGCGACGATATCCTGAAATGAGCGGAAGAACGCGTTGTTCTTGAGCTTTGTCGGGATACGGATGCCGGAGTAGGAAATATCCTGTGTCTCCTCTACCATCAGCGTCGTCATCGGAGCCTCTTCCGCGATAGTTTTGCTGATTTCGGCGTAGGTGTCGGCCGGTATCCATCCCGAGAGGACGAACATGCCGCTCACCTCACCGTGCCCCTTGCAGACGTCGTAGACCCTCTGCATCGTGTAGAGCTGCGAAAATAGCAGTTCGTAGTCGGCGCGGTGCTCGCGGAGCATGTCCTTGGCTGCCTTGGCAAGTCCGCGGATCGCCCTCTGGTGATTTTCAATACGTTTTTCCACCAGCGCGAGCGGGTCTTCCCCGTCGAGCTGTCCTGCAATGTCCTTAAGGGAGAATTCCTTGAAATATACCGCCTCAAGCAGTTTTTTCGTGGATTCTTCATATCCTGGCACCGTTATGATCAGGGCCCAGGTGTTGCCGTTTGATACGGTGAGCTCACTGATAGCGATTGGCGATTCTTCGCCGCTCTCCATCAGCCTCTGAAAGTTTTCGTTGGAGAGGTAGCCGAAGAAGGTCTTCGCGAAACGGCCCTCGGCGAGCTCGCGCGGGCCGAATTCCGTCCCGGAGAGCGCCTCGACGAAGAGCTTTGTCGCGCGAAGCAGCTCCTCCTCCTCAACCAGCACACGGCGGCGCTGCTCCCAGACCTGAAGCCTTCTGGCGGTCTGTTCAACAAGCATGCGCGCGTGTGACAGCGTGAAATCTTTCGTGATTGTGACCGGCTGCGGATCTGGTACGACCTCTCCCGCAACCTTCCATATCGTCGAGATCTTTGCGACCAGCTCGTCGTACGGATTTTCGGTCTCGGTCGTAAGTTTGGAGCGCAGCGACCTGTCGTTGATGAGTATATCAAGCGGCAGGGGCTGGAAACCGCCAGTCAAAACCATCTGACGGGCGACCGGCTCCATCTCGGACTGCGGTCCGATCATGGTCAGAGCGACCATTTTCATTACTGCCATGCGGGTTCACCCCCATTGATTATCGGCCGGATAAGGTACTGGGCCGCGGAACGGCGGTCGTAATCGTAGCGCACGTCCTCTATCATTCGTATTATATCTGTGACCTCGTGGTCCTTCAGTATAAAATAGGCGATCGCCGTGTGAAAGCCCGGCACGCCGTTTCTCAGTATGGACATGGCCTTAAGGTAATTGTACCTCTTGATGGACATCTCAAGGGCAAGCTCCTTGTCGTCCTGTTCAAGCGCATCATGGAATATCTTGCCGTATGTGGGGAAGTATTCCTCCATCAGCGCGATACGCTCCTCCCAGTTGGCTCCCTTTGCCATTTCGCGCAGATGATGTACCTTTACCTTGTATTTGACCGGAAGCATGCGGCTGATAGTCTCTTCTATGGTCATATTGTAGTACCACATACACCTGTGGAAGTGGTAAAGGTTCAGAAGGTCGATGCGTGAGCTGAACAACGGTTCAAGCACCTTCTGCTCGTCCACGGGGAGTTTTTTGATGTCGTTGTATAGATCCATCTCCACCATATTGTCGATGGCGAGCTCGAGAGAAAAGAGCGAACTCTCACCGTTTATCAGACGCCTCACCGGTTCCCGCAGCACCTTATAAAACTTAGTATCGCGCAGCGTATCGAGCACCTCTTTGTAATCCCGGCAGTTCAGCAGAGCCTCGTAAGGCAGCTTTGATCCGGGGACGCGGAAGAGATGCTGACGCATCATATCACGGTCCAGCCGTTTTGAGTGTATCCAGCGGAAGATACTCTTCAGCTGTTCTGACTCATACCAGCTGAGCCAATCGAGAAAGAACTTGCGCCATACTCCGAGCAGATAGAAGAGAAAAGAATCCGCCTCCGCGAGCACGGAGGAACGGACCGCATTCTCAAGGTCGATGCGGTGTACCTTGGCCGGCAGCAGCGTCTCCAGCTGGTCTTTATAGCCCGCCGTCTGTTTCAGAAAGGCGGCGATCTCCGCGGTGGAGTTGAGGCCCAGCAGCGCCCAGTACTCGTCAGCCTTTAAAAGCTGGCTGTAGAGGACGTGCGCCTTTACCCCAAGTGCGGTTGCGGAGCCGTGTGAAGATGACACTAAATTCAGCCTCTCTTCTTTGAAATGAAGCTCTCGGCGGTCTCGGAGACGATGGAGTTGATAACAGCGTCAACATTCTCTTCAAAACGTTTCTGCATGCGCGCCCGCTCTTCTTTGCCGAGGCCCGCGATCTGCGCGGCTTCGGTCTTGGCGGAATTCAGCGCCGTCTCCATTATGCCCTTTGCCTGCTCCCTGGCGGAAGCCATCTGGTTTGCACGCTCCGCGGCAAACTTTTCCTGCGCGGTGCGAAGCAGAGATTCGGATTCATTCTTTGAATCGTCGACTATTCTTTTGGCCTCTGATTCTGCCCTCAGCAGAACTGCCAGTACTTCGTGCAGAGTACTCATTGCAAAATTCCCTCCCTAATTTATAAAAGCATAGTGGAGCCGTTGAAATCCCCTATTCCTTTATCTTTTTCTGCGCGAGCTTCATTCGCGTGAAGTCCTCGCGCTCTCCCTCTTCAAGGACGTCGCTGATAAAATTTATCTCCGCCTTGTCCTGTGGGATGACCACTTTTTCAAGAGCGTTGACGCGCCTGTGGGTCTTTCGTATCTGGACCGCCAGACGATAGACGCTCGTTTCAATCTCGGCGAGCTGCGCCACCAGTACCATCACGCGGCGAAACTGGGCGTAGGCCGCGTCCATCGCTCCCGAGGAGCCGTGGAAGGAGTAGCTGGGGATAGTCTCGGCGCTCAAAGGGTCCACGTCGGGGATCTCCACCCCCATCACCGAACGCAGGCGCACGGTGATATTAGAGGTGATCGGAACGGACTCCGAAATATCTTCCACGGTGTCGATGCCGAGAGATATGTTTGCCTTCTGGAGCGCTTCGTATGCCTCTTTGAATACCTTGGAGACATCCTCCTGAAGCTTTTTAGCCGAATCTATGTAATGAACCAGTTCCATCATCAGCACTTGGCGCTTCTGGTCAAGGAGGTCGTGACCTGACTGGGCCATCGCCATATCGCGCGTGAGCCTGACAAGGTTTCCTCGTGTTGGTGCAAGTTTTGAAGCCACGAAATTTTTCCCCCCTCAAAATAGATACCGTAGGACCATAAATCCACTATCTATTATATAATCTATAAATCATGGCGATAAAGGCCATAAACTATTAACACCGCGCAAAAAGATAACCCTCACTCATCGTGGGGACAGTCTATAGTGCATTTTAACGCTTAAACGAATCTACGTACAGGGGGTAAAATAAGTAATGTTTCTGCTATTTATAAGCGAGACGGCATTAGCCAAAATTCCCGGACTCTCCGCTGCCGGCGCAAATCTTGACGCACTGCCCTACACTGCGCCGGCTGATGCCGATATGCTCTTCTATGATCGTCCGAAGGTTGCAGCTTCTCTGCCCTTTGACCCCTTCGGGCACCCCTCTCCCGCGCTGGTTACCCGCGCCGCCCTGCTTACGGCCGGCTTTGACGCGGCTACAGTGAGAGTCGGCACCTCGATAGCCCCCGCCTCGCCGCATGAGACGATCAGCGAGGATATTGGGCGCGATATGCGCTTCGAGGCGGCTGTCCCAGGCTATGAAGAGATAGCGCGGCGGTCCGCGGCGTTGGCCGCAGGGCTGGATAAAAATATAAAACAGGTCGTACTGGCGGAGTCGGTTCCCGGCGGCACAACGACGGCGCTGCTGGTGCTGCGCGCCCTTGGCCACGTCGGCACCGTCTCCTCCGCGGGACCGGAGAACCCCCTGCCGTTGAAAGAGCAAATATGGCGTGACACGGCGAAGCGCCTCGGCATTAAAGAGGGCGGCATGAAAGGCTTCGGCCTCAGAGCCGCCGCCGAGCTGGGCGATCCCATGCAGGTGGCGGTGGCCGCCTATGCCGCCGCGCTGCCGGGCGAGGTACAGATAACGCTCGCCGGCGGCACGCAGATGATGGCGGTGGCGGCGCTGCTGCGTGACATGGGCGTGGACCGCGATATCCTGGTGGCGACGACGAAATATGTCCACATCGATCCAACCAGCTGCCTTGAAGAATATGCCGCAAAAATCGGTGTGCGCTGGTACGCAGCGCCGCTTGACTTCACGAATTCACGCTTCCCAGGGCTTGCCGATTACGAAAAGGGTTTCATCAAAGAGGGCGTTGGCGCCGGCGGCGCGGTGTGGTATGCACAGCAGCTGGGAGTCTCAATGGAGGGAATACAGTCGCGTACCGAGGCGCTCTACGAAAAGATGCTCGACGAGGGCTAGATAATGGACGAAGGGAGAGACGGCTGATGGCGAATGTTGTGGTAATCGGCAGCGGCGGCGCAGGTCTTACCGCGGCGATCGCCGCGCGCCGCGCGGGAGCCGACGTTACGGTCATATCCAAGACGGCGGCGGCCGTCGCCTCCTGTACGGCCTATTCCGCGGGACTTTTTTCTCTGGCCTGCGGCGGCGTTTCGCCTCGGGATCAGTACGAAAAACTTTTAAAGACGGGATACCGTCTCAACGACCGTGCTCTGCTTGAAACGCTGACCGAAGAGAGCTGCGCCGCGCTTGAAGAGATCGCCTCCTTGGGTGTGACGCTCGAATTTCAAAAAGGACGCGCGAGCGCCCGCGCCACCGCGAAGAACGAGCTCATGGGAGGCAGCGGCCTTGTAGAGCAGCTGGTGCGGATCGCGAAAGAATGCGGCGTCAAGTTTATCGAATGGTCAGTCGCGCGCGAGATATTTACCTGCGGAGGACATGCCCGCGGCGTCTCCGTAACTAACTGGCGCGGCGGGAGCAACCTAGCGCTGCCGGCGGACGCCGTCGTGCTTGCGACGGGGGGAGCCGGACGCATCTACAGCCACACCGACAACCCCGAACGCATGACAGGCGACGGTTACGCCCTTGCGCTTGCCGCGGGGCTGAAACTGCGTGACATGGAATTTGTTCAGTTCTACCCTGTCGGTTGGGCGCAGGAGAACTTTCCCATGTGGATGGCGGACACCACTCTCGGAGATTTTATCCGCGTCACCGACGCGGAGGGAAGGGAATTTCTTCCCGATGCCTACCGCGAGTGGGGCGTGAAGGACGGCAAAGAGTGCAACTACTTTGCCCGCGACAAACTTTCGCTGCTGCTCGCGCGGAAAGACCGTGAAGGCGGAATCTTCGCCCACATTGAGGAGACGCCGGCGGCGCTGTGGGACGACCCCAGGTTTCTCTACGCGCTCACGCTGCCGCGGGAATTTTTTATGGGACGCAAAGAGCCGCTGCGCATCGCGCCGCTGGAACACTACTTCTGCGGCGGCGTCGAGATCGGAACCAGCGGCGAGACCGACGTGGAGGGACTTTACGCCTGCGGCGAAGTGACCGGCGGCATCGACGGCGCGAACCGCATGGGCGGAAACGCGCTCGCGCACATCGTGACCTTCGGGCTGCGGGCGGGCCGCGCCGCGGCCAAACACCCGCATGAGATACCGAAAAAATTTCCCTCAAGAGAGGCGGGAGAGCTTCTTTCCGCGAACGGACGCCCCGTATCCGAGATCCGCAGAGAGCTGCAAAGAAAGGCCTGGCAGTCGATCGGCCCCATCCGCCGCGCGGAGGAAATATCGGATTTCCTTCTATATATAGAGAGTATCAAAAAAGAGAAGCTAAAGGCGGAGACCCCGCAGGAGTACCTTCTGGCTATGGAAATGCCCGGACTCACCGCCAGCGCCGAAGCGGTAGCAAAGGCCGCGCTGGCAAGAAAAGAGTCGGTAGGGGCGCATTATATAGTATAAAAATGAACTTGCGTAGAAAGGATTATTGGTTGCGTTATTATTAATAAAATATACTCTTAATAAGGGGATTTGATTAAATGTCTATGAAAATAAGGGATATGCCTCAACCTAATGATGTATTCGCTCGTTTAAGGGCTGGAATAAAAGATCTGCCTACGCAGCAAAAATTAATCTGCTCTTATATCTTAGAACATTATCAGCAGGTGGCGTTTTATACGGTGGAGGAGCTTGCGCAGGCATCTAAAACAAGTCCAGCGACAGTCGTTAGGGTCGTAAAGCGTCTTGGGTATGATAGTTATAAAGATCTGCTGGAGCAGCTACAGCAGGTCATGATGGTTACCAATAATTCTGTTTGGTGGGAATTAGAGCAGGTTATGAATGATAACTCTGAGATGGATAAAGAACCGTCGTTGTCGTGGGTTTCACGAGATTCTATAGATGGTATAAAAAGTTCGCTTACAAGTCAGTTGATGGATTCTTTTGATAGTGCTATAGATCTTATGTTGGAGGCTAGGAAGATCGGTATTGTTGGTATGCGGTCAAGTAAATATGTAGCCGGATTTCTTCACTTTATGATGAACCAGCTTTTTTCTAATACTCATATGCTGGGGGCGTTGGGTACTGATGTTGCGTATGATGAGGTCCTGAATTTTTGTAGTGATGATCTTATCATAGCCGTATCACTTGGCGGTCCTCATTTTGTGATTCTTACTCATGAGATTATATCTTTTGCGAAAGATAATGATATCCCATCTATCCTAATTACGAATGATATGGGAAATCCTTCTATTGATAATGCTACGGTTACATTGTGTGTTGGAAGGACGAAATATCATTATTCCATTGTGCAGGCGATGGTATTGGCTGAAGCTATAATTACTGAGTTGGCTCTGAAGAAGAAAATCCAGGCCAGAAAAAAACTTAAAAATGTAGAGGATGTATTAATAGAGAAGGGCATTACTATGCCATAATGGACTTACTATAGCGAGCGAACGTGACACAGTAGTATTGATAATTATTGGATTGGTCTATCGATGGCTGTAAATATTGCAGCCATTTTTTGTATTTTTGTATTGAAATATTTATTTCAATAATGTACAATACCTGAAAGGCAACGTTTCAAAAATGTTCAATTAAGATCAACTACAACGAGAGGAAGTGTCATTATATTATGACCATGCGCAGAGAACTAGTTCTTAAGGCATTGCGGTGTGAGGAAGTTGAGAGAATCCCGTGGGTACCATTTACAGGTGTGCATTGCGCAAAAATGTTGAATATGGATGCTGAAACATATCTAAAATCTCCTCAAAATATTGTAAAAGGTGTTAAATTGGCAGCAGAGAAATACATGGCTGATGGTGTATGCACGGTATTTGACCTGCAAATTGAGGCTGAAGCGTTAGGGTGTGGTCTTAAATGGTCCAAGAATAATCCACCCGCTGTTGCCGTACATGTTCTGGAGACAAAGACATTGAAAGAACTTCCGGAACTTACTAAAAACTCCGGACGAATCGCTGACGCTCTAAAAACTACCAGTATGCTGAAGTGTGAAATTGGTGATGACGTGGCGATATTCGGTCTTATCTGCGGCCCATTTACTCTTGCGCTCCATCTTGCTGGTGCTAAGTTTCTTACAGATATGATTGAAAATCCAGAATATGCTAAAGAAATTCTTGTTTTTTGCGCTGAGGCAGCGAAAAAAATGTCTGTATGGTATCTTGAGGCCGGAGCAGATGTAGTGGCCCTTGTTGATCCAATGACAAGTCAGATATCACCGCGGCATTTTAAAAAATACGTAATGGAAACTGTCGCACCCTCTATAAACGTAATAAAGGAAAGAGGTGGCTTGGCGACACTATTTTGCTGCGGTGACGCAACAAAAAATATTGAACTAATGATGAAGTGCGAACCTAATGGAATTGCTTTTGACGAGCAAGTTGCAGTTGCCTACGCAAAAGAACTTTCAGAAAAGTATAATGTTGCAATTGAAGGAAATCTGCATCTCACGACGACATTACTGTTTGGTAGCCCGATAGAGTGTGTAGCTGACGCGAAAAGTTGTATGGAAGATGGGGGATTGAGGGGGTTTGTCCTATCTCCTGGCTGCGACTTACCTTTTGACACCCCAGAATACAATTTAGAGGCAGTGGGTAAGTATGTTGTTCTTGGGGAAGAGCCGATAAAAAGCAGTGGATTCCTTTCACTTGACGAGGCTCTATCTGGTTGTGACGCAGCATCAGAAGGATTTGACGACGTCAAGATTGAACCGGGAAAAATATTTGTTGAAGTAGTAACTCTGGACTCAGAGGGATGTGCGCCGTGTCAATATATGATGGAGTCTCTTTTTAGAGTAAAGGATAGATATGGAGATAAACTTACCTATAGAGAAACTTTAATAAAAAGCCTTGGTGGCATTAAAAGGGTAAGTGCTATAGGGGTAAAGAACTTACCGTCGATGCTGATTAACAACGAACTTGTTTTTGATAATATAGTTCCTACTGATGAAGAGCTGATTAAAGAGCTCAACAAAAGGATATAACCTCTTTAAAATAACTACAAGCTGTCTGCTGTTAGTTGTGTTGCGGACAGCTTGTAGTGAAGAAACATATACTTGAGTGTGCTGTTATTTGATGTGCCAATTTTTTATTGCATAACAGGCAGTATAGCTTTTACCCAATATGTAATACAGTTTTCAGTATCCGACATATTTTTTATGATATGATCTGTACCTTTGCGGACATAGATAGTGTCACCTTCTGATAAGTTATATTCCATCCCATCTAAAATTATATTGATGCTCCCTTCTAATATTAACCCCACTTCGTCAAATACATGCTCATAGGTTTTTATCTCTGAGTTTGGGAAAATTGTTAAAATGTCGCCTTTGAGAAACTCATTTGGAGGTGTCGCCTGTTCATATAGTGAATCTGAGTTCTCATATATTGGTTTCCTATTAACTTTTTTTACACATGGTGACTGATGAGCATTTGATATCAGGTCATTGATCGAAATATTTAACGCGTTACAGAGTTTTTGTAATACAGCGATGGTAGGTGTATTTATGTCGCGCTCAATCTTGCTTAAAAAGCTTAACGAAACGTCGGATGTCTTCGCAAGCTCGCTCAAAGTAAGCCCTTTCTTTTTTCTTATGTTTTTTAGCTGAGCCCCGATTGTTTCCAAGGAAAATCCCACTCCTAAGTTTTGCGTGTTTTATGGTGTTTTTCAAAATAAAATAAATAATACATCACATATAAAACTGCCGCATGCCAATACACTTTTCTATCA
>NZ_JAJBUX010000064.1 GCF_020860125.1 Cloacibacillus sp.
CGCTTGGGCCACGGCCTTATTTTTCTTCCGCGGCACCCTATCTGTTCTGCCAAACCTCTTTCTGGCGCAGCGCTTTACCTATTTTTCGCCTCAGCGTTGATATATCAAGCGGCTTGGCCAGATGTCCGTTCATTCCGACCATTTTGGCCTTAGCCACATCCTCAGCAAAGGCATCCGCAGTCATTGCCAAGATCGTGACGGTTTTTGCATCGTCTCTTGCCATGCCGCGAATCTTCTCCGTCGCTTCGTATCCATTCATCACGGGCATCTGCACGTCCATCAGGATAAGATCGTAGTAATGCTCCGGCGACTGCTCAAACTTGGCAGCGCCGTCGGCGCCGTTCACCGCGCATTCCATCTCGGCTCCCGCCGCCTCCAGAAGCTCCACCGCAATCTCGCGGTTCAGCTCGTTATCCTCCACCAGCAAAAACCGCCTGCCGGCAAACTCGACACTATCGCTTTGGTCGTGCTGAGAGGGAGGCGTACTTTCTTTCAGAACATATTTTTTAAGCGCCAGGGAGACCGTAGAGCGGAAGAGCGGCTTTGAGATGAAGCCGTTCACACCGGACGCCTTGGCCTCTTCCTCGATATCGCCCCAATCATAGGCGGACATGATCAGTATCGGCGTTTCTTGGCCAAATCTGGCGCGGAGCTCGCGTGCGGTATGCGGTCCGTCCATCCCCGGCATCTTCCAATCCAAAAGCACCGCGTCGTAACCTATTTCTTCCGCGCGGGCGCTCTCAAGCATCGCGACGGCCGCCTCTCCCGACGACGCACCCTCTACGCGGACACCGTGTCCCCGAAAGGTCTCCTCCAAGTATTCCACTACCATATCGTCATCGTCCACGACCAGGACTCTCAAATCAGGAAGATCGACGGTTTCCGGCTCCTCTTCGATCAGAAGCGGCAGCGTTACGCGAAATATGGTCCCCTCTCCAAGCCGGCTGTGGACTTCGATGGTTCCTCCGAACAACTCTACAAGCTTTTTTGTGATAGCCATTCCGAGGCCGCTTCCCTCCGTCTTATCTACACAGCTGTCCCGCTCTCTCGAAAACGCGTCAAACAAATGTTCCAGGAATTCTTCCTTCATTCCGATCCCGCTGTCGGAAAAAGCGAAACGCAGAACAGCCGTATCCGGCTCTATACAGTCAAGTTCCTCAACCTCCAACACAATACTGCCGCCAGCATGCGTGAACTTGGATGCATTAGACAAAATATTGATAAAAATCTGCCGCATCCGCAGGGCATCGGAACAAAACCGTTCGTGGCGAACGTTTTTAAGGCAGACCGAAAAGCGCTGATCCGCCGCTTTCATATTCGGCTGCATAATCGCGACCACATTTTCCAAAAGCTCCGGCAGAGACAGCGGCTCCTGATTGATCGTCATCTTTCCGCTCTCGATTCGGCTCATATCCAGCACGTCGTTGATAAGTCCCAGAAGATGCTGGCTTGAAAGAAGCACCTTCTTTAGGCAGTCATCCACCTTCCCATCGTCACCCAGATGGGACCGGGCGATGTTGGCCATCCCGATGATCGCATTCATCGGCGTGCGGATATCATGAGACATATTAGAAAGAAAATCTGATTTTGCTCTGTTTGCCATTTCCGCCAAATACAATGCGTTTTTTAACTCTTCCGCCTGCTCCTCCAGCTTCGTCTGCATTTCGCGCAGCTCCGTCTCGTTGGTAATATCAATAAAAATAGACAGATAAATCAGATCGTCCTCCTGCCGGCCAACACAGACCATACTGACCTGGAGCCATACCTCCTCCCCGTGCTATCCATACATCCGGGCCACGAGAGAGACCGGTTTACCAGCCAAAAATTCATCACGGTGAGAGGCTAAAACCGGCAGATTCTTTTCCAGGTTTTTCCGGTACAGGGTATTCCCGCTCTCCATGATGTCATACCTGAAGAACTGCATAAAACGTTCGTTCGCCTCCAGGATCACGAGATTCATATCCTTCAAGACACGGTACTTCGCGACAAGTCCGGGAATATCATCATAGTCGGCAGACCGCTCCAACCGCGTTTGTACAATATCGCTGACATCCGTGACCGTCGTGTATACCACTGGATATCCGTCGATGCTTTCATCGGTAAAGATACCAGAATGTTTGACCCAGATATACTCGCCGTCTTTCTTACGCATACGGAGTACGTGCGTGTAGCCCGATTTATGCTCGCCAATAGCCGCCGTCACGGCCGAGCGAAGCTTGACCCATTCCGGCCAGTCGTCCGCAAAATTTTGATATAGCGCCGTATGTTCCTGCTTCGTATATCCGGTTAGGTTGTAAAAAAAATCGTTTGCCAATACAAGGGTGAAAGACTCATCAAGCATATACTTCAAGACACCCGCCTGCAGCATACCAGCCAGCATCAGTGTTTCGACATTTTCGTTTTGAAAGTTTTGCTCCATTCGTATCGCTTCCTCCCACTATTTTCTATCCGCCCGCGGACAGCGGAAGCATGCGTCCTTATTATTCACAATAGTCTAATTATACCAATTTTTCAATCTATTCCCCCAAAAAATATATTACGCGGCTATGAATAAAGCTACTCATTTTCAGGCCGCCAGCGCCACTATTTTCCTCGTATATTTCAGCGCCGCCTTCCGGCGCTCCCCGCCGTATGGAGCGCCGGAAAGAAACAGAAGACGGCTTTTTTAATCTTAACCAAATATATCCCCTGCGGCATCCCTGTCGGTCGGCATGCTAAGGCCTGGGATTGTTCAGTACCACCCGTCATAGGTCTTTTCACCGACGTTGTGGATGCTGACCGCGCAGATATGGCTTGGCCCGTTCAGTTCACAATACAGGCGGATGAGATTCTAAGCCATGCCGTGCCCATCCTGCGCGTTGAGGTACTTAGCCTGATATTCCTCAAGCGGTATCGGGCGGCTGAAGTGGAATCCCTGCAGCCCGTCGCAGCCGATCTCCATCAGCGCCTTAAGCTGCCGGTCGTTCTCGACGCCCTCGGCGATAACGCGGATGTTCATCTTCTTACAGATATCAGCGATGGCCTTCAGCACGGCAAAGGCCGTCGGGTTGTCAGGCAGGTCCCGCACCAGGCCGCGGTCGATCTTCAGCACGTCGAAACATGATGAGGCAAAGAGCGAAAGGTTCGCATAACGCGCCCCGAAATCGTCTATCGATATCTGGAAACCGGCCTCTTTCACCCTCTTTACTATCTCGAGAAAATTCTTTTCATCATCTACCTCAACAGTTTCGGTGACCTCTATCTCGAGAAGTTCCTTCGGCACATTCCACTGCCGCCATGCCTCCTCAAGCCGCTCGACAAAATCGGCCTCCGATATCGTCGCGCGGGAGAAGTTGACGGAAATCGGCAGCACCTTTTTACCCAGATCCAGCCACTGGCGGATCTTACGGCATACGAAACCAAAGACCCAGAAATCCAGCATCCATATCAGCCTGTTGTTCTCCAGCATAGAGATAAATTGATCCGGCGCTATCAATGCTCCCTCCGAGGAGAGATAGCGCGTCAGCGCCTCCGCTCCTATCGGCTTATGGTCCGCTACCGATACTTTCGGCTGGAAGTATACGAGGAAACGGTCGTCGTCAAGCTGGCGCCGCAGAGCCTCGGGATCTCCGAGGCCGAGGACTTCGTCGTTACAGACACGGTAGCGCTTTGAGGCCGCTTTGCTGCGATAAAACTGTTTTTTGTCGAGATACATCTGCTCGTCGGCCTCGGTGAGCAGATCCTGTATGTCGCAGCCTCCGGAAGCCCAGCACCATCCCATCGAAAAGCTCTGCATGCCATCCTCATCCCGGCAGATCTTCGCTTTTAGTTTGGCTACCAGAGCGTTAAAATATTCTTCGCTCGAATTTGGCGAGAGTACGACAAACTCGTCTCCGCCTATGCGGTATGTGCTGTTTCCCTTTTCATGAAAGACGGATTCCACAGTTTTCGCCGTCTTAACAAGCGCCAGGTCTCCCGCCGCGTGTCCATACTCGTCGTTGTATTTTTTAAGGCCGTTGACGTCGACATAGATTATTCCCAGCGATTCAAAACCATTTTTGGAGAGGCTTTCCACATCGCGGATAAAAGCGTTCCTGTTATGGAGCCCCGTAAGCATGTCGTTATAACTGAGCTCTTCAAGACGCCGCTGATAGAGGCTGCGCTGCATAGTACCGGTGATAAAGTTGGCGAGGGTGATGAGCAGCGGCGACAGATGCAGGATACGCGCCGCCGGAGGATTGTCCACGCCGAGGTAACCGATAAGACGTCCGTCTACCACCAGCGGCGCCGCGATAAGACTTCTGATCTTCTGCGCGCGAAGTATCTCATATTCGTCACGGCGGGCCTCGCGCAGCTCTTCAATGTCCGTTATTACGAAACACTGGCCGGCGTCGAAACTCTCTCTCCAGAATGATATCAGGCCGACCGGCAGCCCCTGGAGATTATCTATCTGGGGGGAGACGCCGGGAGCACACCACTCATAAGTATTGTCAATGAGCTTATCCCTGATCTCAAAGATATAGGTCCTCTCCGCCGCCAGAAAGAGGCCGACATTTTCAAGCACCTTGCTGACGGCCTCGCTGTAGCTTTCCGCCTCAGTGAGAACCTTAACGCAGTTCAGCACTGCAACTTCGGCATCGAGCGCGTTCTTCAGCGTATCCTTCTGGTTTTCCTTTTCCGTTATGTCAAAGGCGATCTCCAGACGCGCCTCGCGGCCATTCCAGGAGATCAGCTTGTCTTTCAGAAGGTAATGGCGTGAAACCTTCCGATTATATATTTCCCATGTATAAAATTTATCATGAGAAAGCTTGGCGTTTGTACAGAAGCTGCAGGGAGAGCTCCGCCCCTGCAGCACCTCATAGCACTTGCGCCCACAGACGTCGGTGTTGATGCTGAAAAGCGATTTTGCCGACTCATTGATGAAAATCATCTCGTATGTGTCTACATCAGAGATGTAAACCAATTCAGAGAGCTCGTCAAGCAGAGCGAGCATATTAAAATTTACAGCGTTCATATCAGCCCGACAGCAACGTAAAAAAGATAACCAGGAGTCATATCGGCAGAGTCTCCTCTTCTCAAGTCAAATATATAGCAAAAAGACTCGGGAACATTTCATCTCCATGTCGCCAGAGCCTAAGTACATCCAAATCAATATTTTGCAAAAGATAGCATGAAAGCAGGTTCTACACAAGTACCTTAATAAAAAACGCTGTGCGCCGCCGGTTACTTTTTTATTCAAGAAGCGCGGGAATTCTCATTTTATGTATTGCGCTAAGCGAACAGATTTCCGAATAGTCTCGTGCTAGACCGCGGTGTATAATTGGGGGCGAAAATAAAAGGGCGATGGAGTTCGCCCGAAATTCGCTGTTGCGATGATGACTCCTGTCCGGGCGGCAGGAGTCTATTATTTTGCCTATATATGCGGGGGCACGAAGGGAGAATCTTTATGGAGGGCATCATTTTTGTCGGGTTGGGCGGCTTTATCGGCGCATCGCTGCGCTATTTTCTCGGAACGGCGATAGAGACCGGGGGCGTCATTCCGGCGGCGACTCCGGCGATAAATATCTTCGGTTCGTTTCTGATCGGCATTCTGAGTATCATCTCGGAGAGGTACGGACTCTCGCGGCACTCGGCGATATTGATGCTGCAGACGGGTTTCTGCGGCGGTTTTACCACCTTTTCTACCTTCTCGCTAGAGACCTTTAGCCTCATATCTCAGGGAAAGGTAACTCATGCCGCGCTCTACAGCATACTCAGCGTCCTATGCTGCCTCCTCTCCGTCGCCGCGGGACGCGCGCTTACGGAACTCTGTCTCTAAAGGCCAAGGGCGAGGCCGATAAAATTCCAGAGGAGCTTCGCGCCGTAGAAGAAGACCACCGCGCCGCATATCAGGTTTATCATCCGCAGACTCCTGTCGGTGAACCTGGCGCTGAAGAGCGAGAGCGCGGCGGAGAGGCTAAAAAACCAGAGCGCAGAGGCGGCGGCGACACCGAATATAAAGGAGTTGGCCCCCGCCGGCGAAAGGGAGGCTTTAAAGGCCCCCAGCATCATCGTGCCGTCGATGAGCGCCTGTGGATTAAACCAGGTCACGACACAGGCGGTGCTGGCTACGCGCCACAGCGGCATATCGACGTCGGTCTTTTTCAGCGAATCCTTCGCCCTCATGAGCCCAAGACCGATATACATGACGATGAGGCTGCCGGCAAGCAGCACCAGCTTTTCAAGCAGCCGCGAGCGCTCCATCACCGCGCCGATGCCGTAGAAACAGGCGAACGCCAGCGTCACGTCGAAGAAGATCACGATGAAGGCCGTGAGGAATACGCGGCTCTTTTCCCGCGTCAGCGCGGTATTTATCACAAAAAGATTCTGCAGGCCGATCGGCGCGACATAGGCAAGCCCCATCGTCAGCCCCTGAAGAAAATATTCCAAATATCGTCACCTCTCATGGAAAATCACAGAGTGTCACGCTCCGAACAGACGGCCTAAAATTGTACATGAAAGGAGACGCGCCAGCAAGACGGCGGGGCGGTACACCGGAGCAAACGCGTCAATCATGGAAAGATATGATAAATTGCGGCTTTGTTTTATTCAGTCATTCCGGGCCTGACCCGGAATCCAGTGCCGTAGGGGTTTGTTTTTGTCTTATGAGGTAAGGAAAACTAGGGCAACGACACTAGGCACCGGCTCGGAGGCCGGTGCGACAAGACAAGAACAAACAGCAGCTTCGCCTCGGTAGGCATGACGATAAATCGCAGTTTATCTCTTCGTCTACCCGAAGGAAATCGGCGTTTAGACGTGCGAGTTGCTAAATAACTTTGGGCTCTGGAACCGGAGCCGTATCTTCATACGGCGAGGATGCCAGAGCCCGAAGTTATGACGCAAATCGTGCGTATAAACGCCGATTTATCTTAGGGAAGCGTATTCCCTCTCTATGGCCCGCCTCCGCGCGCTTTTCATAAAGGACGCGTCGGGCGGGACCTATTTGCCCCTTTCGCGGGAACACACGGAAATGACCGCTATGATCCCATTTTTACACCCTCTTTTCAGCCTTCGCCGCTTCCCGATGATATACCGTCTCTTGGAAATGCTTCCCTTCGCGCAGTCAGAAGGTTATCTCATGTTAGTTACCCGTTCTCTTTGGAAAAACGGCGGCCCGAAGCGGAAGCATTTCGCCAAGACGGTTCCCTGGGAGGAATTTGTGCGTCATCATCTGACCGCTCATGTTTAGATATTTCTACTCCGCCACCACCCCCTCTCTTTGAGCGCCTATTTTGCCGCAGGCCGTTTTTCCCATCTGAATTTTCTGCCGCACGGCTCTTTTCATCGCCGTGAAAAGATACTACATATTAGAGTCAACTGTAAGTCAAGTTATTTTTATAAATTTTCTTAAGGAACTATTTGACGCGCCGCCTGTTGACTTAGAGCGGACTCAAACGGCTATGCTCATATCAGGGACGGCAATGCAAACGGAGACCTCATTCAATGAACCGCTTCGCGGTAATTTCGCCGGCGACGGCCGTCTGCGCTATGACTGAAATTCTCCGGAGATCGATGATCAATATTGAAGCGGCTTATAATCAATAAACATCAGCCGTATTTAACACAAATATACTTATACAAAAGCGCCAATATCCATCGTAACTGGCCGCCGCAGAAAAGACAAGCGGCGAAAGGACGCGGAAGAGGCAACATGACGATGTGAAAAGGAGAGGCAAATAAAATGATGAGATTCAACACGGCTGTTTCGCTCTTAACGGCATTTTTCATCATGGTCCCGCTTATCTTTGCGGCGCCCTCTTTTCTGATCTGCGTGGCACAGAGATAGGAACGTCCCGCGCGTACACGAAGAAAATAGTGAGGCGTAGCCGAAGGGCATGGATACCAGCGACCGCACGCTCTTTCTATACGCGGGGGCTGAGACCGCCGCGCTCTCTAAAGTACGCGCGCGTACGGCGTCCGTCCCCGCTTTTCGTTACCGCGGAGCCAATGAACCGTTACCTCTCTTTGTTATAATATATGGGAAGCTGAAAGCAGGTGAAGACCACCAAAGAGTTGGAGGGGGCGGATGATGGAGGTCAGAGTTTTACGCTATTTCCTGACCGTAGTCAGGGAGGAAAGTATCACGAAGGCGGCGGAGGTGCTGCACATCACGCAGCCGACGCTCTCCCGTCAGCTGGCCCAGTTCGAAGAGGAGGTCGGTGTCAGGCTCTTTAATCGCGGCACACGCAAGATCGTGCTGACAAACGAGGGGCTGCTGCTGCGCCGCCGCGCGGAGGAGATCGTCGATCTCATCGACAAGACTGAGAGGGAGCTCCTCGAACAGGACGAGCTAGTTGACGGCACCGTGACCATCGGCGCGGGAGAACTGGCGTCGGCGCAGATTCTGGCGGAGCTGATAAAATCAACGGGGGACAGATTCCCGCTGATGCGCTACGAGATACTCACCGCCAGCGCCGACCTCACAAAGGAGCGCATGGACAAGGGGCTCACGGACATCGGGCTGCTGCTTGAACCGATAGATATCGAAAAGTATGAGTTCGTCCGTCTGAAGGTAAAAGAACGGTGGGCGGTACTCCTGCAGGCCGACGATCCTCTTGCGCCGCAGGAATATGTGCGCCGTGAAGAACTTATGGACGCCCCCCTCATCATTCCTATGAGGGGAAATGTACAGAACGAACTTCTCAACTGGTTCGGCCCCTCGCTTGACCGGAGAAATATCGTCATGACGAGCAGCATGAGCACCAACGCCTCGGTTATGGTGGAAAATGGCATCGGCCGCGCCATAATCATCGAGGGCGGACGTCCTTATCTTGACCGTGAGAGGCTCGTCTGCCGCCTGCTCTTTCCCGAACTGTCCGCGACCTCCGTGCTGGCTTGGAAACGCGGACAGCCATTCTGCCCCGCGGCGGACAAATTCATCGAACACATCAAAAAAACGTTGGTTTGACCTGTCGTTATTGACTTGTGACCGACGCCGGGGCCATATATTACCGCCGCACCATTAGATGCCTTTCAGGCATGACACATTCATAAAACATAAGCATTAGACATATCGGTGATAAAAAATTATAGTGTAAACACAGTCGGGGAGGAAAAAACATTTTCCGAACCGCGGCGTTTACACTATTTTTTATCTTCAAGGAAGGACCGAGATGACTATAGACGAAGTTTGCCGCTCTTTTCATATAGACAGGGAAACGCTTCAAACCTACGAGCGGACCGGGCTGCTGGAGTGCGGGACGGACGAGAAGGGCCGCCCCCATTACAGCGAGAGCGCGCTGCGGCGTCTCGGCATGATCCACTCCCTGCTTAACGCGGGGATCGAAGCGGTTACGCTGTAACGGAATCCGGTGCTCCTCAACGAGTATGGAAACATCGGTGAACGCGTCATGATCTTAAGACGGCAGCGCTGCCGCCTGTTGGAGGATATCCACGCTAGACAACAGTCACTGGATTCCCTGGATTACCTGATAAGACAAATCAAAAAAGAGGGCGCACAAAGATAACGCGCGCGAAACGGCAAAAGGAGAGGAGAAAAATGACAATCAGCGAAGCGGCGGAGAGAACGGGGCTTTCGGCGGACACCCTAAGGTATTACGAGCGCATAGGGCTTATACCGCCGGTGCCGAGAACGGAGAGCGGGCTGCGCGCCTACAGCGGAGAGATGATCGAATGGATAAATTTCATCCAGCAGTTTAAGGAGATCGGCATGCCGCTCGAGGCGATCCTAAATTACGTGAAGCTGGCGATGCTCGGCAGCGGCACCAGGCAGGAGCGCAAGGTCATCCTCCTTGAAACTCGCCGGAGCCTGATGCGGAAGATCGATCACCTTTATAGCTGCCTTAAGCAGGCCGATTACCAGCTTAAAAATTACGACAGCCGGCTGCTGCCGGAGACGGAGAGCGCCGTCAAACGCTGGCGCCTGTCGGGGGGCGCGGAGGAAAACTGCGCCGTCTGAGAAGGCCGCGGCAGACCCTATCAGCCAAAGCTGCTCTGAAAAAGCGGCAAACATACCGTTCCGCCATCCCGCCGCGTGAAAAGTTACCGTTTGACTTAGATAGGACTCTAAGGGGTAACATGGCCGCAGGATAAAACCCGGCGTGAGTAGGGGGGACGGAGAGGGCCATGAAGCAGGAAATTATCTATCTCAGTTATTACTTTATAACGCTCTTTAAGGAAATCGCCCCTTTCTGGGCGCTCGGCATTCTTGTAGGTTCGGTGATATCGGTATTCGCGAAAGAGAGGATACATGGGCTGCTCGGCGCGATGCAGGGTGCGCGTTTCGGAGCTTTCGGCGTGATACCGGCGAGCATCCTTGGCATCATCTCTCCGCTATGTATGTACGGGACCATACCGATCGCCGCCTCGCTATCGGAGAAGGGGCTGAAGGACGACTGGCTCGCGGCCTTCATGATGAGCTCTATTCTGCTCAACCCACAGCTGATTATCTACAGTGCGGTGCTCGGCAGGGGGGCGCTCGCCGTCAGGACGCTCTCCGCCTTCCTCTGCGGCGCGGCGGCGGGGCTCTGCGTGAGGTATCTCTTCCATGGCGGGAAATTCTTCAGCTTCTCCGGTCTCCAGGAATCGGAGAACCATGACACCGATCCCAATATAGCGATACGCCTCTTGAAAAACATCCTGCGGAATATCAAGGCCACCGGCCCCTATTTCCTCGCGGGTATTTTTCTCGCGGCGCTGTTTATGCGCCTCGTCCCTCCGACAGCGGTCGCGTGGCTCTTCGGCGGCGACAGCGGCCTTGGCGTAATCGTGGCGGCAACAGCGGGCGTCCCGCTCTACGCCTGCGGCGGCGGCACCATTCCGCTGCTGGCGGAATGGATGCAGAGCGGCATGGGGCTCGGCGCGGCGGCGGCATTTATGATAACCGGCCCCGCGACAAAGGTGACGAACCTCGGCGCGCTCAAGATCGTGCTCGGCATGAAAAATTTCCTCCTGTATCTGCTTTTTATAATGGTATTCGCGGCCCTCACCGGCCTTGTCACTGACTTTTTGATATAGATTGGGAACCCACCTCGTAAAGAGAGACCGGCGGAAGCGTACAGCCCCGCCGGTCTCTCCTTTTATTAAACCGCCGCTCCGCCTCCGCAGAAAGAGAGGCGCGGCACAATATGACGGCGCGCGGGCCGTCCAATATCGTCCAGGCGGCACGACGCGGAAAGCTTTTATTATATTTCCGTATCCCCGATCATCGCCCGCACACAGTTCGCCCAGGCGAAGTCTTTTTTGCCCATGCCGTAGCCGATTTTCGAGACTTTTATCACCGGCAGCGGCGCGAAGTCGTCGGCAAAATATTTGAGCAGCGCCGCCCCCGTGGGGGTGCAGAGTTCGCCGCGCACCGCGCCGCCGTAGATGGGAACGCCGCGCAGTATCTCCGCCGCCGCGGGCGCGGGGACAGGAAGCACGCCGTGCGCGCAGTGGACGTGTCCGCTTCCGACGTGGACGGGAGAGGCGATTATCCGCTCCGGCGCGAGTTCATGCAGCAGCAGGCAGACGCCGGTGATATCGGCGACGGCGTCCATCGCCCCCACCTCATGGAAATGGACCTCGGAGACCGGCCTGCCGTGCACCTTCGCCTCCGCCTCCGCGATCAGCGCGTAGACGGCGAGCGCGTCGGCGCGTACCTTTTCCGGCAGATCGAGGTGCGAGAGGATGTGCTCTATCTCGCGCATCCCGGCGTGGCTGTGGCCCTCGTGACTGTGATGTGCATCTCCGTGCCCATGTTCGTGCCCGTGTTCGTGCGGGTGGGGATGGCTGTGGGTATGTTCGTGCCCATGCGCCTCTTCGTGGCAATGGCGGTGTTCATGGCCATGAGGCGTACCGGCCTCCACGCTCTCCTCCTCTTCGCCGTTTACGGTGACGGAGACGCGCGTTCCCGTGATGCCGCATTTGACGCAGGGGGCGGCGGTTACCGCCACGCCCGGAAGCGCGAGCCCGTTCATCCTCTCAAGGAAGGCGGCGGGGTCGGGATGGAGCTCCAGCAGCGCCGCCGTCAGCATGTCGCCCGCGGCTCCCATGCCGCAGTCAAGGTATAAGGTCTTCATTCTATTTCACTCCTATGTGGTTTATCATGCTCGCAAGGTAGGCCGCTCCGAAACCGTTGTCGATATTGACGACGCTGACGCCGCTGGCGCAGGAGTTGAGCATCGAGAGCAGCGCCGAGAGGCCTCCGAAGGAGGCCCCGTAGCCAATGCTCGTCGGCACGGCGATGACGGGGCAGTCGGCAAGGCCGCCGATGACGGAGGCGAGCGCCCCCTCCATGCCCGCGATCGCGACGATGGCGGAGGCCGTCATCACGTCGTCGGTGTGAGAGAGCAGGCGGTGCAGCCCCGCGACGCCGACGTCGTAAAGGCGCGTAACCTCGTTCCCGAGCGCCTCCGCCGTGAGCGCCGCCTCTTCGGCGACGGGCATGTCGCTGGTGCCGCCGGTGGCGATCACTATTTTGCCGCGTCCGTCCGGCTCTGGCATCACGCCCGCGATGCCGACGCGCCCCATTTCGTGATAGGCGAGAGGCACCGCTTTTTCGACGGCGGCGGCGGCCTCGGCGCTCATCCGCGTGATGAGCACGGTACGCTGCCCATCTTCAAGCATCGCGGCGGCGATGTCGGCGATCTGCCGCGGCGTCTTTCCCGCGCCATAGATGACCTCCGCCACGCCCTGACGCAGCGCATGGTGGCTGTCGAGCTTCGCGAAGCCAAGATCGCGGAAGGGGCCGCCCTTGAGTTTCATCATCACCTCGTCGACGCTCGCCGCGCCGGAGGAGAGCCTTTCAAGCAATTCCCTTAGCTCTTTTTTCTCCATTTTTTATCTCGCCTCCATATCAAGAAGGATGATATCAAAATATTTTTTCAGCTTTGCGAGGATATCCCCACGCCTCTCCAGCGCCGCCGCCATCTGAGCGGCGGGGAGCTGAATGCGCGCCGCCTCGTGGAAGAGGCGCACGCGGAAGTCCGTGAAGCCGAGAGAGAACAGCTCGCTCTCCGCTCCCTCCACACGCTGAAGCAGCTCCCGGTCGATTCGCCGTCCCGTAGGAACGCGCGTCGCGAGGTAGGCGTAAGCCGGTTTGTCCCAGGTGAAGAGCCCCGCCTCCTTCGAGCGCACGCGTATATCCGCCTTCGTAAGGCCGCACTCGCGCAGCGGCGAACGGACGCAGAGCTCGCCGAGAGCGCGCATTCCCGGACGGTCACCCGCGTCGTCGGAGGCGTTTGTACCGTCGACGATGAGGGAGAAGCCGTCGTTCGCCGCCCGCTCGCGCAGCAGCAGGCCGAAAAGCTTCTTCTTGCAATGGTAGCAGCGGTCGGCGGGATTGGCGGCGATCAGCCCGTCGTCAAGGATGTCATATTCGATGACGGTCAGCTCCGTGCCCAGCTCTTTCGTAAGGCGCAGCGCGTCGTCGAGTTCAAAACGCGGCTGAAAGGGCGTCTTGACATAGTAGGGGCGCACCTCCGCGCCGCATTGCAGCGCCGCGTAAAGAAGATAGGCGGAGTCTGTGCCACCGGAGAAGGCCAGCGCGGCGCGCGGGTTTTCGTGAAAGAAATCGCTGAGTTCCATTATGAAACACTCCTTTTGCCGTCCTCAGGCGGGCAAACCTGCAGGCCAACGGAGATGGCTTCGACGCCGCACTCGTCCATGAGCTGTACGTTGTAGAAGAGTTCGCGCGAGGGGCCGTCGGCGAAGAGCCTGCCGCCTTTGAGCAGTATCGAGCGTTCGCAGACCTCTTCGGCGAAGGTCAGGTCGTGGGTGGCGATAAGTTTGGTGTGAGGCAGGGCCTTAAGCACGTTTATCAGGTTGCGCCGCGCCCGCGGGTCAAGGAAGGCTGTCGGCTCGTCAAAGAGCATCACCGCGGGCTCCATCGCGAGCACCGTCGCGAGCGCCGCCATGCGCTTTTCGCCGCCGGAGACCTTGAGCGCCGTCTTGCCGCGCAGATGTTCGATATGCAGCAGGGCGAGGCTTTCCTCCACACGCCGCGCCACCTCCTCCTCGGAGAGCCCCATATTGCGCGGGCCGAAGGCGATATCGTCATAGATCGAGGCCATAAAGAGCTGGTCGTCGGGATTCTGGAAGAGGACGCCGACCTTTGAGCGTATCTCCGCGAGGCTGTTTTTTGTCAGCGTCGTACCGCAGGCCCGGACGACGCCCGTCGAGGGCAGGACGCCGACCAGCGCCATGATGAGCGAGGTCTTCCCCGCGCCGTTCGCGCCGATGAGCGCCGCGCTTTCCCCGCGCGCCAGACTAAAACCGACCCTATCCACGGCCATCGTGCCGTCAGGATAGGTGACCGATAGATTTTCTATATCAAGCATTCAAAGAGCCTCCCGATGAGCTGAGGAATATTTACAAGACGGAACAGCAGCGACGAGCCGCAGAGAAGGAGGATAAAGACAAGGTCGCCCGGCGCGAGGCGGCGCTTCCGTATGGCGGAGGGCGGCGCGCTTTGGTAGCCGCGGCACTTCATCGCCTGATAGACGCGTTCGGCGCGGTCGAAGCTGCGCAGCAGCAGCTGCCCCGCGAAGCTGCCCATGTCCCTCATCGCCACCCCTTTTTTGCCGCCGCCGCGCAGCGAATAGGCGGTGTACATCGACAGCGCCTCGCCGGCCAGCGTTCCCAGATAGCGGTAGGTCATCTCAAAGAGAGAGATAAAAACTGCGGGCAGCCGCAGGCGGCGCAGCCCCTCCATCAGTTCGCGGAAGGGGGTGACGGCGACAAGGATCAGCACGACGGAGACGCAGAGCAGCGTGCGGAATACGATCGTAAAGAGGGCCATCCAACCAGCCGTAACGTGGAGACCGCCGACGGTAAAGAGCGCCGCGCGGTCAAAAAAAGCCGAAGAGAGCCCCGCGAAGAGGCAAAATGGCAGCGCCACAAGACTTCTCTTAAAGATCATGCCGCCGGGGATACCGGCGAGCGCAAGGGCCACGGCGGGATAGAGTACGAAGGGTGCGAGGCCCGAGAGTTCGCCCCGTCCGAAGGAGACGACGGCGGCGATATAGAATAGGGTCCCCAGGATCTTCGCCCGCGGATCGAGGGTGTGGATGACGGAGCCGCCGCCGGCAAGCTGCTCAAGCGAGTATATCTCATAGACGCTGCCGCGCAGATCCGTCATCCGCCTCCCTTAGTGCGGTTACAGGCTACGCCTTCGCCGCCGCGTCCTTGTGTTTCTTAGATTTAGAGATCACCGTGCCGATAAGCGCCGCCGCCGCGAAGGTCATCAGCGAGCCAATGATGCCCGCCGCCGCGGTGCCGGAGATCGGCGCCGTCTCTGACGGCGCGGCGTAATCGTAATCCGGCATAAAGGCGGTCTTTTCCTGTATCCCCGCCGCGCTCTCAAAGGCGGGGCCGGAGGCCTCTAGCTCGTCGGAACCGGTCACTCCCATCACCGACCATTCGAGCCCATCGGGATATGACGAGGCGAAGCCGGAGAGTATCGCGCCGGTGACGAGCGTCAGCGCCGCGAGCGCCGCGAGCACCCTCTTCATTGAGACTCCGGCGGGGATGTCCGCGCCGCTCTCCGCGCTTTCAAGTATCTCAGGACGCATCTTCCAGACAAAGGAGAGCACCGCGCCGGTGACCAGCCCCTCCACAAGGCCGATGGCGAGGTGTATCGGCTGCATCAGAAGCACAAAGGAAGAGAAGGGCAGCGCCGTGATGCCGGAGGAGAGCGTCTCCACGACAACCGCGAAGGCGCCGAGCTGCAGGGCGGCGACGACCGATACCACCGAGGCGAACATGAGCCGCCCGGAGGATACCCCCCGCTTCATCAGCGGTTTGAAAAGCAGCGGATAGACGAAAAGGCAGGGAATGACCCCCATATTAAAGATATTGCTGCCGAGCGCGAGCAGTCCGCCGTCGGCAAAAAAGAGACACTGGATGACAAGCACCGCGGAGATCGAAAGCAGCGCCGGAGCGCCTCCGAGCAGCGCCGCGAGCAGTATCCCCCCGCCGATATGGCCGCTGGAGCCGGTGGCGGGAATCGTGAAGTTTATCATCTGCGCCGCGAAGACGAAGGCTCCGGCGACGGCCATTATTGGGAGCTTTTTTTCCGAGAGCTCCTCTTTTTTGATCTTGGCGACCGACCAGGCGATCGCCGCACCGCTCGCCGCGCACATCGCGAAGGCGACGGACGGCGATAACAAAGCGTCTGACATGTGCATGATACATTCCTCCGATATCTGTAAAAAATTACGCCTCGAAAGGCAATCCCATCCTTGGAGAGAGACCGCCTTCGTGGCAATCATTCAAAATCAATTCACTGGATACAACGTGTAACAGAAAGGCCGCGCCCTGCGGCGCGCGCTCCGCCGGCAACGCAGCCGGCGGCTCCTGGAAACCGCTTCTGCGGCTTGTACGGCCTCTTCGTGAGGCGCGGGAGGTTTTGCTGCCCGTATATCGCGCGGCGGAAATTTTTCAAATATCCGTCCCGCGTTTCCACATGGTATAGCATATCACTTAGAGCTGGCTCTAGGTCAAGTATTTTGCAGATATTTTCAAAAATTTTTTCGATGCAGCAAGACAAAGGGACGACCCAGCTGCGGCCGCCCCTCTTTATTATCCGTCCTTATGCCCTTAACGGATGAAATTCGTCGCGATTCGCTCCTCGTAAACAGGCGCGGCGACGCCCGCTTTGCGTCCCGCCTCGATCGACTTGAGAAGCCAGGCCATATTTTCTCCGAGCGCGCGCATCGTCTGCAGACCTTCCCCGTCCCGCCGCACATCCTCTGGGGTGAAGCCATGCACCTGGTTCCAATACTGCGAGCCGACGACATTCATATTGCTGATCGTAAAATACTTATTCAGCCGGTCAAAGGCCGCCGAAGCCCCGCCGCGCCGGCAGGAGACCACCGAGGCGGCGAGCTTGCCCGCCATCCGTCCGCCGCTGCTGAAAAAGAGGCGGTCCAGGAAGGCGCAGAGCTGCCCCGCGGGCGCTGCGTAATAGACTGGAGAACCGACGACGAGCGCCGCGAATTCGTCGAGACGCGCCGACATCTTGTTCACCTCATCGTCAAAGACGCACTTTCCCGCCGTCTGGCACTTCATGCAGGCGATGCAGCCCGCGACGGGTTTCTTGCCGAGATAAAACATCTCCGTCTCGATGCCGTGCTTCGCAAGGACGCCTCCGACCTCGCAAAGCGCCGTATAGGTGCAGCCGTGTTCGTTGGGGCTGCCGTTGATCATTAAAACTTTCATGATTCTTCCTCCTAATATGAAGGAGCAGGCGGTCCGTGAAAGAGCCGCCTACTCTATGTTATATTACCGATCGATGCTGCAATTCCGCTTTATCTTACCGCACGAAGGGCGGCCTGTCTGCGCAAAAGATACGAAAAAACCGCAAACCATTAATAGGGTACTAAAAAGAGAGAGATGTCGGAACGCCGTGCCGCATCTCTCTCCCTTTTTTGTCACTCCATGACGGGAAACGGTTTATATCCCTGTCTCCCTCTTCCGCTATTTATCTATCTTGACGAGTTCGTACCTTTGGCTGCCGAGGCCGATCTTCTCGCCGTGCTCTAAAGTGTGCGCGCCGCTGCGCGATTCCATGCGCTCAATGAGCGATTTGCCGTCCGGCGCGGCGTAGACGAGATCGACGCAGGCCTTGTCAAGCGCCACCGGGTCAAGCGAGGCCAGTATCCCGATGTCGTGCATGTCTGGCTCCGCCGGGCTGCTGTCGCAGTCGCAGTCCACGGAGAGCCTGTTCATCACGTTGATATAGAGGATCCTGCCGCCGAGACTGTCAACGACCGACTTGCCGGCCTCCGCCATCGATTCGAGAAAGGCGGTCTGATCGCCGCCCCAGGGGCTGGTGTCGCTCCGGCCGCCGCTGTGGATACGCGCCTTGCCCTTCGCCGAAGCGATGCCGATGGAGATGTTTTTGACCGCGCCGCCGAACCCGGCCATCGCGTGACCTTTGAAATGTGATATGACCACATAATAGTCATAATTTTTGAAGTGCGAGCCGACGAGGTTTTCCTTGAAATACTTGCCGTTTTTCACCGGCAGGCCGATCGAACCGTCGGCGTCCTGGATGTCCACCTTCGCGATGGCGGTGAAGCCGTGCTCGCACGCCACCTCCATGTGCAAGGTCGCATCGGCGCGCGCGCCGTTATAGGCGGTGTTGCATTCGACGATCGTACCCTTCACCGACTGCACAAGCCCCTTGATGAGGTTGGGATCGAGAAAGTTGTGTCCGCCGCGCTCGCCCGTACTGATCTTGACCGCCACGTTTTTGCCCTCGGCCCGGCTCTCCAGAGCGTTATAGACGGCCGTCAGGCCCACGGCGCTGATATCCTTCGTCATATAGACCTTCGGCGGAGCAGCCTCCGCCATCGCGCAGACAAAAACTACAAGCGCCAGTACCGCCGCCGTGACGCCGCTAAAAAATTTTCTCAATTTTTAATTTCCCCCTTACGGCATATTTCACAGATGCCGCCTCCGTCTTAAAAAAGTCCTCCGCCAAATTCATTCGCGGATCGTACCGGGGAAAATATAAACCTTAGAGCCGACTCTAAGTCAAATGCTGAAAAAAGCTTTGCGCGACGAAGGCTATTTCGTATATAGGAGCCGCTCAAATCTTGCGAATGATTGATTTTGTCTTATCAAGCGGGTAGGGAAGACGGTCGGTGGTAAAATATTCGATTCCTTTGATAACGGCAACGCTTTCGCCGCCATTCTCTCCCACTGGAACCAGAACACGGTCACCCAGCTTCAGCGAAGGGTCTTCAGTACGGTAGTGGTAACGTTTTCCGCCGGGAGTAAATTCTACGCCGCAGTATATATATTCGGCGGCACCAACCTTGTATTTAAAAATTTCCGTATCCAGCAAGAGGGTAAATTGCCCATAAAATGACAGAAACCACACGAGTTTGTCTATCAGCTTCCGCCATCTTTTTGTAAAGTCACCGAGGCTGTTATCATATATAAAAATCTCGTTTTCACCACGATGATGCGCAAGTTCAATGGACAATCTAGGCTTACCTTCATTAGATTCACATGTATCGTCGCCGCTAAAACCGGAGAAAAATTCCCCGCACCAGTCCAAGAGGTTCGTGATACCGCCGCGCACATAATATTCATGTTTCACAACGCAGTTTGTGCCAATGTTTATCCTGTAGATGAGCTGCTGGGATTTCCTGTCGACTGATAAATACTCGTTATAATCCCCAATCAAATTGGGCAGTACGGATGGGGAACAGACGCCGGAACCGGCAAAAGATGGCCGATGATAACGTATTTTAAGGCCATCCAGACGATCAGAGGCGATGAGCTCAGCGTCAGGGGCAAGGATATCCATGATTTCTATAAACTCATCCCAATTAGGCGGATAGAAGCCGCTTCCGAATATACGTTTACGACATCCCTCCGTATCGGCATATTCGAGCTTCCACTGAATACCCTCAATCAATAAATCTTTCGGCCTATACTCTGAACGCCAATCATCCAGACGTACTCTTCCAAGGCGGGAGAGCCACGCCAGACTGGTCTTCCTCGGGAGTGAAGCGTCTAATATATTTGGCTTGCATGGTGCCATAAATTTTACACTGTAAAATATACGCTCATTTTTTACGTGAAGATTTATAGTCGTATAATGGCCAAAGCTGCCAATGCAAAAATTAAGGTATTTCAGCATGAAATTTTCCTCATCCCTTCCTGTTACAGAGCTCCGGAGAACCGATAAAACCGCGTAACCTCCGGCATTCACTATAAGCTATTGCCACGCTAAAAATATTGTCATTTATCGTCGTCGTCAAAGATAAAATAATCTTCTGAGGGGATAAACTCCGTCCCTTCTGGTATCTCGACATCATAGAAATGCAGTTTGCCTTTTACCGGAAATGGCGGGACTGCCACCTTGGGCTCCGCGAGAGTCCAACCGTAACCGCAAAAATCTTCGTCTTTTAGGCCGCTGTTATCTTCAAAGGGCATAGCGGCATCGGCCATCGTGGCGGTCATCGGCGAAACATCGGTCAGGTTCACGACACAAACAGTACAGCCGAGCGGGAATTGTTCTTGATCTAGTTTTTCAAAATCCATATCCCGCTGCGATGAGGCGCAGATGAGGATCGGACCGCGATAGTCCGTCTTCCACGAACGCATTTCTACCGTTTTCTGGCCTGTGGCGATCCATGTCGCCCACGGCTGTTTCACAGACATAGCTCTCATCGTCTTCATCATGCCGCCTCCATATTTTCCGCTCCTGACTAAAGTGTTCCAAGCGGCTATTTTTACTGCGGGTTCTTATAATATATTGATATCATATCATAATCCACCGCTGACTTGGGCAGGATACCTCGGGATATAACAGGAGCGCATAAAGATAAAGACCCTTTGAAGGGGTCTTTTTGTAAACACCATATTTTACGGCGAAGGTCATTCTTGCCCGACGGCAACATCGCTGTAACGTGACGATATTTTCTCACGTAGCTTTTCGCGCGTTCGCTGCAGTTCGGCGATCCTCTCGTCAAGTAGCCGCATCTGTTCGGCCAGCAGCCGCGCCCTTTCCTGCCTGGTCGGCTCTCCCTGCTGATAGAGGGCGACATATTTTACAAGGATATCTATGGGAACGCCCACATCCCGCATACATTTTATAAACTCTATCCAACAGAGGTCCGTATCTCCGTAGCTGCGCAGGCCCGCGCCCGTGCGCGCGACCTTCGGTATCAGCCCGACCCTTTCGTAGTAGCAGAGGGTCTCGACGGAGAGCCCTGTCTTCTTACTTACTTCGGTAATGTATATTTTTTTCACCTCCGCAAAAGATTATTACGCGGCGCAAAGTTCTATTTTTTTACGACCTCCGCGACGCAGGCCAGAGCGTTGAGCGTGCGCGGGAAACCAATGAACGGCAGACACTGGGTGATCGCCTCGATCATTAGATCCTCACCGTTGCCAACGTTAAGATTGGCCTGCACGTGGCTCTTGACCTGGCTCTCACAGCCGCCCAACGCCGAAAGGATGCAGAGGGTCAGTATCTCGCGCATCTTCACGTCGAGCACGCCGCGCGTATAGAAATCTCCGAAGCAGAAGGAGGCGAGGTACTCGGCTATGTGCTTTCTGTTTGCCGGCGAGGACTGGTACATGCCGTCGAGCCCCGCGGGGAAGATCGATTTCTGCGTTGCAAAACCCTTGGCGTAGCGGTCCTTTTCCGTCACCGTCGCCCGGCTGACAAGCGGCAGTTTGACATTTTTCTCGCGGAAGGCCTCGTTCATCGCGTATGCCCCCTCAAGCGCCTTGGTAAAACCTATGTAGGGCGCGCACTGATAGACCGCCTCTTTTATCTCTTCAGGCGTGACGCCGATGTTGAGCGCCGCCTTCACATGCGCCCTGATATCCTCGCGGTTCTGGTTCGTCGTGAGCACGGCGAGCGTTATGAGCTCGCGCTGTTTATCGGTCAGCAGCCCACGGCGGAAGACGTCTCCGTATAAGAAGCACTCCATGATGCCGGCCAGCTCCTCGCCGCCGTAGTACGCCCCGTCATTTCCTTTGAAAAGCTCCGCAAATTTCGCCCGTCCGGGGTCGCGCCGTTCACGCAGCTGCGCCTTCAGCGCCCACTCGGGAACGATCTCCTCCGCCGCAAAGCAGGCCTTTTCCAGCACCAGCGTCACCACTAGAGTAAAGACAATTACCGTCATCGATATCATAAAATATTTCAACTGCAGCATTACTATCATCCTTTCTTATTTCCCGTTCTCTTTTTTCTTTGTAGCGCACAAAGCTTAATTGCTGGAGCCAACTCCAAGTCAAGCGAAAATTTTAAGAAATTTCACCGGCTATGACCGCTTGCGTTGGAGTAAACTCCAGCATTTATAATCTCGTCAAATGTAAAGGTTGGGAGGGAATATGCCATGAAGATAAACATTCGCCACGCCGCTTTTTTCACGGCCGCGCTGCTGCTGACAGCGGCGATCGCGCTCAACAGGGACGGACGTTTGCTGGGAATGACCCCAGGCGGGAGCAATGAAGGAGAGACACGGACGGAGTGGACGGCAACGGACGGCTCGCGTCTAATTTCCACCGAGGAGCTGGCAAAGGATGTCCTGGGCTTCGGCGGCAATGTTCCGCTGCATATATACATGAGGGAGGGACGCGTCGTACGCGTCGAGGCGCTGGATAATTATGAGACGCCGCCCTTTTTCGCGCAGGTGGCAAGAGACATCCTCCCCGCTTGGAACGGGCTGACTGCCGATGAGGCGCTGAAAAAAGAGGTCGCGGCGGTAAGCGGCGCGACCATCTCCTCCCGCGCCGTGATAGAGAATTTTCGCCGAGGCATGGAATACGCACGGGGAACGGCGTCGGTGTCCAACAAAAGAGAATTTACGACTGTACGCTCGCTGGCGGCGCTCGCGACGGCTCTCTGCGGGCTGTTTCTGCCGTTTTTTATCAAATCACCCAAATACCGTCTCTTCCAGCTGCTGGCCAATACCGCCGTCCTAGGCTTCTGGAGCGGAACCTTTCTTTCACTCTCGCTGCTGACCAACATCGCCACCAACGGAGTGAAAACACAGCACGCCGCGTTGACGCTTCCGCTCCTATTCGCCGCATTCATAATGCCCTTTTTGGGGAAAAAGGGACACTATTGTTCGTGGATGTGCCCGTTAGGTTCGTTACAGGAGCTTCTGAACAGGCTTCCCGTTCCGGGGATAAATATTCCCGCCCCCGCGGTAAAATGGCTCGAATATCTCCGCGAGGCGGTGTGGCTGGCGATGATGATGCTGATGTGGCTTGGCGTGGGTTTCGAGCTGATGGACTACGAACTTTTCTCCGCCTTCCTCTTCCGGCACGCCGCCCCGCCGGTGCTCGCGCTGGCGGCGGCCTTCCTCGCGCTCTCGCTCGTCACACCAAGACCGTACTGCCGTTTCCTCTGCCCCACCGGCACGCTGATAAGGTTCGCGCAGGGAGACTGCGCCGGCGCGGCGGCGGCCCCGAGGGTGATCAAACTGTCTCTCGCCGCCTCGTTCGCCGCCACCCCGCTGTGGGTCATCGTCCGCGCCTTCGTCTAACCCCGTCAACGCCGCAGCTCCACCAGCACCTGTATCTCTGTGAGGAATTCCTCTTCCCTCATCGTGTCGCGGTTGTCTATCTCGTACATCTCAAACGGCTCGCCGAGCAGACGCAGGCCGTTGTTTTCGGCGTAGGCCAGCACCTCCGCCATCCGCGCCGCGTTCTGTTCGTAACCGCCGCCGTAGAAGTATGAGAGGTATTCGCCCGCCGGCAGGATAAAGTCATAGCCGGGCGTCCCGCTATCCAGGATAAAAAAGACGGCGTCGTAGACGTTGGAGATACCGCGCCGCAGGTTCTCCATCGAGGGAAAGGCGCCGATCACCTGGTTTCCGAAGTCCCGAATCTTCTCTTCGTGCTGCCGGTGAAGTTTTTTAACGGCGAAATCCATCTCCTCATCGCGCGTGATATGTTCGCTGAGCTGCACGCAAAACCTCTCCGGCAGGCTCTTGACCGTAAATACTCCGGTCTTGATCTTCCGCGCGTTGTCAAGGACGGCGATCCTCTCCCTGATGAGCCCCTCCCGCGTCCGCAGATCCCGCAGCCGTTCGCCGAGCAGCCGCCGCTCTCTGTGCAGCAGCTCCAGTGTGTTGCCGACGCTCTGATCGGCCAGGTACTCCTTTATCTGGGACATGGAAAAATCAAGCCGCCGCAGGTCGCGGATTATGTTCAGCTTGTACATCTCTTTCAGGCTGTAAAGACGGTAGCCGTTGGCCTCCCGGCGCGGGCGCAGGATGCCAAGCCGCTCGTAGTACCGGAGGGAATCGGCGCCAATGCCGTAAAGCTTGGATATTTCGTTGATCTTGTAGTAATTTCTCATCGCTGCGCTCCACCTCACATACACCGTGAAAATTTTTCCCTTGACCTTAGTATTATGCCAGAGTTTATAGTATACGCGAAGGGAAGCGTATCAAAATGGTAAAAAATTTCTTTCTCGATTCAATACGGAAAAATATGGCGGGACTATCTCTCCGAAAAATAGTTATAATTATAATCGGAACGGCGATAAGTTCGTTCGGAGTTTATAATATACATCAGCTGGGCGTTATTACGGAGGGCGGCGTTCTCGGTATGATCCTGCTGATAAATCACTGGCTGGGCATATCACCGTCAATTATCACTCCGCTGCTGGATATTGCCTGTTATTCGTTGGCTTTTAAGTACCTCGGCGGCGTCTTTATCCGGCTGTCGGCGGTGGCGACTTTAAGCCTCGCGGGTTTCTTTTGGCTGTGGGAACAGTTCCCGCGTATGCTGCCTGATATGACAGGCACGCCGCTGCTCGCCGCGGTCTGCGGCGGGATCTTTGTCGGACTTGGAGTCGGCCTGATCGTCCGGCAGGGCGGTTCCGGCGGCGGCGATGATGCGCTGGCGCTGACGATTTCCCGTGTCACAAAATGGAAGATCGCCCGGGCCTACATTTTGACGGATGTCGTCGTTCTGGTTCTGTCGCTGAGCTATATCCCGTTCAGCCGCATCGCCTTTTCGCTGATAACGGTCACCGTCTCATCTCTGCTGATCGGGTTCATCCAGGAGGCAAAGATTTTTCCCGCTCAGCGCGAAGGGACGATCTCAGAAAAGGAATGATAAGATGAGTAGCGACAATATCGACATTAAAAAATTAACGGCGCAGGATCTCGACCAGTACAACGGCCTGCTGCGGTACGCCTTCCAGGTCACGGAAAAGACGCTGCTGGAGAGCGGCTGGGAGGACGAGGATATCAAGCAGTCTAAGTTCCCCGTACTGGAGCGCGCCAATGTCTGGGGCTGCTTCGACGAGGGAGAGCTCGTCTCCCAGTTCGCCGTCTATCCGCTGGATATGAACATCCACTCCATCGTCTATCCGATCGCTTTCATCACAAGCGTCTCCACCTATCCCGAATACTCCGGCATGGGGCTGATGTCGCAGCTGATGAAAAAAGGTCTCAGCGAGATGCGCGACAACGGGCAGTCCCTCTCCCTGCTCTACCCCTACTCTATCCCGCTCTACCGGAAAAAAGGCTGGGAGATAATCTCCGATAAGATGTCATACACCATCCGCGATGTGCAGCTGCCGAAAAATATCGAGGTGCCGGGATACGTACGGCGCGTCTCCTGGGAGGACCCGGACTTCATGAATCTGCACTCGCAGTTCGCGAAACAGACGCACGGCTGCCTCTTCCGCAACAATCTCGCCTGGGATGAGTACTGGAAATGGGATGAGGACGACACCACCGTCGCCATCTACTACCGTGAGGACGACCTGCCGCGCGGATATATGGTCTATCTCATCAAGGACGACGTAATGTATATCAAAGAGATGATCTATCTCGATATGGAATCGCGCAAGGGGCTGTGGAAGTATATCGGCGCGCATGAGTCGATGGTGAGCGAGGTGCGTGGCTATAATTACTTCAGCGAACCGATCGCCTTCAGCTTCGACGACAGCGAGATCAAAGAGACGATCCGCCCCTACATCATGGGACGCCTCGTCGACACGAAGATGTTTCTCGAAAAATACCGTTTCCGCGGCGAGGCGGAGGGCGACGTCACCCTCAGGATATCCGACTCCTTCTTGGAATGGAACGACCAGAGCCTCACCCTCGACATCTTCGGCGGCAAGTGCGGGATCACTGACGCCGTCAGCCGCCGTCACGCCTCAATGTCCATCGGAACGCTGACGACGCTGCTGCTTGGGTATAAGCGGGCCTCGGAACTCGCCGAGCTGGAGAGGATCGAGGCTGACCGGGAGACGATAAAATTTCTGGACAACGCCGTCATTCATAAAAAACCATATATTTCAGATTACATCTAAAGCCTCCCTGGGATTAAAATAGTATAAGGAAACGCACCGCGCGCCGCCTTACGGCCGCGGCGCGGGCCGTTCCATATTCTGCCCGACACCGCCTCACAGCGGCGCCGGCATAGGTAAGAGGGAGTGTGATGATAATGGCTATCGACGAGATATACACCAGGGCAAGCGTCCGCGCCTACGAAAAACGCCCCGTCGAAGAGGAGAAGGTCAAAGCGCTTTTGAAGGCGGCGATGTCCGCGCCCTCCGCCGGAAATAAACAGCCGTGGGCCTTCGTCGTCGTGACGGAGGCGGAGAGGCTCAAGGCCCTCTCGGAGGTGCTGCCATACGGCGGGATGATAAAAGAGGCGCCCCTCGCGATCATCGTCTGCGGGGATATGACGAGGGCTTTCGCGGGAGACGAACAGGATTTCTGGGTGCAGGACGCCTCGGCGGCGACGGAAAATATTCTGCTCGCGGCGCGTTCGCTGGGTCTGGGGGCGGTATGGATCGGCGTATATCCGATGAAAGACCGCGCCGCGGGCGTCGCGCGGATACTGGAGCTGCCGGAGCAGGCGGTCCCCCTCAACGTGCTGCCGGTCGGCTACCCGCAAAAGGAGCCGCACGTCATCGACAAGTGGGACGAGAAGAAGATACACCGCGAGAAGTGGTAGGTTACACAGACGTTATGAGCGCCGGCCTCTGACAGGGGCCGGCGCTTTTTTACCGTCTCTTACGCCCGTCGCTTCGTTTTCATCACAGGCAGCGTGATAACCGCGCAGAGGCCGCCGCTGGGGCGGTTTTTCAGGACCAGCGAGCCGTCGTTGAGCAGTACCATGTTGCGGGCGATCGATAGTCCGAGCCCCGTGCCACCCGATTCGCGGTTGCGCGATCCCTCCAGGCGGTAATAGGGTTCAAAGACCTTTTCCAGCAGCTCCTCCGGGATACCGGGTCCTTCGTCCTCGATCCTGATGGAGACGTTTTCCCTGTCACTCGTCACCGAGATGACCGCGCCGCCGGCATATTTAACGGCGTTTGTAAGAAGGTTCTCTATGCAGCGTTTGAGGCAGGTTGGGCGCGCGCTGACAAGCAGCGGCGTATCCTCTTCCGGCAGGGAGCCGAGCCGGATCTCCCCCTCGCCCCTCTCCATATCGTCGGCGACGCTCTCAACGAAGGCGACGATATCCATCGGCACGGCCCGCTCCGAGGTATGGAGGCTCCGCGCCAGTTCAAGCCCCTGTTCGATTATCGAACGGATCTCCTCTATATTGGCGGCGAATTTTTCCCGCAGCTCCCGCGGCTCAATCTTACCAAGCCGCAGCTGGATGCGCGCGAGCGGCGTGCGCAGGTCATGCCCCATCGCCTCAAGCATGCCGTTCCTTTCGTTAAGGTTGTCGCAGATACGCGCGCGCATTCGATTAAAGGACTGCGCCGCTTCGCGTATCTCCCTGCTGCCGCATTCGTCGAGCGGGCTGGCCGCCTCCGGGTTACGCCCGAAGCGCTCCGCCTCCTGCGCGAGGCGCTCTATCGGCCTCGTCGCGCAGCGGATCAGAATGATGACGATGAGGGAGAATATCAGTGATTCGAGAAGGACGAATATCCGCTGCCGCCATATCAGACAGTTGTCGGTGATGGAGAGCGGCTGAGTCAGCTCCAGCCAGCCGCCGTCGTCCATCCTTATCATAACCTGGAGCATCGGGAATATATATCCCGCGTATTCGGGCAGGGCGGCCTCCGGTGATTCGGGCCAGAGCATCCGCGCCCGGACGTCGGGTGTATTCGCGCCCGCCGCCTCAACGGCGGCGGAGACGGCCTTTTTCATATTGACGGACTTGTAATAATCTTCGCTCTGCCAATCCGGCGCGGCCGCCATGCGGAAGCGGAAGGGCTTGCGCAATGTGTCGCGCGAGGCCGCCAGCTTTTTGAGATATTCCCCGCGCTGCCGCCCATCCATCGTGTTCAATGCCTGATAGACAGAAGAGACGTAGTCCTGGCCGATGCCGAGCACCTCTCCAGCATAGGAGTGCTGTATGGAGCAGACGGCGTAAAAGTTTATGAACTGGTTCGCGGCGGCGCCGAGCACGAGGATCAGAAGGATGAGGCCGAAGAGAGAGTCGGGCCTTATCAGTCTGCAAAAGGATTTCATTGCAGGCTCCCCCTTCTGACGGGCGAGGCGAGCATATATCCGTCGCCGCGCATCGTGCGGATCAGCCCAGGATTGGCACCCTTGTCTCTGAGCTTCGCGCGCAGACGGCTCACCTGCGCGTCGATGCTCCGGTCATAGATGTTGAGGCTGCGCTCCGCGAGATAGTCCATTATCATATCGCGCGTGACGACCTGCTGCGGGTGGCTGAGCAGCAGCATCAGCAGGCGGAACTCGGCCGCCGAAAGCGGTACGACGACGCCCTCTTCGTCTATAAGGTGCCTCGCCATGACATTGAGCTTCCAACCGCCGAAGAGAAGCGCGGAGTCAGCGCCCTCCGTTCCCGCGTTCTCTATCCCGCGCGCCTCTCCGGAGAGCGACGAGCGGCGCAGCAGCGCGCGTATCCTCGCGATGAGCTCGCGCGCGTGGAATGGTTTGCAGAGATAGTCGTCGCCGCCGATCTCGAGGCCGACGACCTTGTCGGTGATATCCTTCAGCGCCGTCAGGAAGATTATCGGGACGGCGCAGTGCGGCGTTCCCGAGGCCCGCAGGCGGCGGCAGAGGGAGAGACCGTCTTCGCCCGGCATCATGATGTCAAGCAGGATGAGGTCGAAGGGCTCTCTTTCCAACGCGGCGAAGAGTTCGGCGCCGTTCTTCGCCGCCTGCGAGTAGTAACCGTACTCGTTGAGCGTCTCCGCGATCAGCTCGCGCAGCTCCCGGTCGTCGTCGACTATCAATATCCTCGCCTGTTCAGCGTCCATCTGCCATACCTCCGGTCATTTATCCATTCACGTAACAATATTGTAATACGCGGAACGTCAATAATCCAACGACGCAATCTGACAAAACCGTAAGGTTCCGTAAAACAAAGAAATATTACGTCTGCCTCCCGTCATACCCCCGTAAGGTCGGCGGGGTAAAGTATCGTCATCAGGGAGCCGCAAGGCCCCGCATAAGAAAACGCCATCGATACAAATTATAAATAAGACGGTATGATATGGAGGGAACAGGATGTACACTGTGAAACAGGTTTCTGAAATCACCGGAATTTCAAGTTATACCCTCAGATTTTATGATAAAGAGGGTCTCTTCCCGCACCTTAACAGAGACGAACAGAACCGGCGGCTCTTCTCCGAGGCGGACGTCAGCAGCATTGAAACCATACAGGACCTCAGAAAGATGGGCTTCTCTCTCGCGCAGATACGCAGCTATCTGGGAGCGGAGGAGAGAAGCGACGCCAAGGTGCGCCGCGACATCATCATGGAGCAGATGAACCGCCTGAAATCGGAGCTCGCCGCCGTCGTACGGCAGATGAAGATGCTCCAGTCGAAGGCGGATCTTTACGAAGGCGTGACTGATATGCAGCAGCTTCCCGCGGAAACCCCGTCATGGATCGCCGCCTGAAAACACCGTAATGAGAGCGCCACTCACGGCGGCCCTGCTGATGCTCGCCGCCGTCCTCGCCGGAGTCATCCTCTGGGATCTGTTATGCATATAGCGGAGAAAGGACGCGGCGCCGTGAAGGTATTCTCTCAATACGGCAAATAAACGCCACGCCAGTGAAAGCTGCGAAGATTAGCCTTATCCATCTATGCAGCTCCGGTCATAAAATAAAAAGTACACCACCTTGGTACTTACGAAGAGAGCGGAACGCCGAATATACCCGCTCTCTTTATATATTGTCAATATCCGTATCAAACAGCGCAAAATATGAGTAGAAAATCAAATCCCAAGTCAATAAAATATCTCTGCTAAAGAGAACGCGATTTCTTCGCGGCGTACTTCGCGGGAGCGCAGCGCATCTTCTCGCGGAAGGCGCGCGCGAAGCGGCTCGCGCTGCTGAAACCGACCATAGCCGCCGCCTCCGTGACGCTGCAGCGGCCGCCCTCCAGCAGCTCAAGGCTCTTCAGCACGCGGTAATCGGCGAGATAGGAGAAGATGGATGTCCCCATCTCGCGCTTAAATATGCGGCAGCAGCTCTCGCGGCTGAGGGAGACCGCCGCCGCGAGGCTGTCGAGCGTTATCTTTTCAGCGTAGCGCGAGTGGATGATGTTCAGCAGCTCTTTGAGCCGCTCCGTCTCCGGAGCGCTACTAGCGCCGACGGTCATCTCCCGGCTGCCGGAGACGAGGTCGAAGAGGATGGAACAAAAGAGGGCCTTTATCTTAAGTTCCCAGCCATAGGGACGTTCGTCGTAGATACGTCCGGCCTCGAGGCAGGAATTGATGACCCTCCCGCCATTTTCTCCGCTGTGAAGCAGTACTGCGGCAAGCGGAGCGGAAGAGGTGAAGGGCGTTATATAGTTATGTTCGATCACGCTTCCCATCGTACCGTAGACGAAGCGCGGATGGACTATCAGCGTGAGGGTGGAGACGGGCTCGTCCCCGTCGGGATGGACCATGTGGGTGACGCCGGAGTTGGCGAGGACACCCTCTCCCGGAGAGAGACGGTAGGCGGTCCCGTTTATATGGTAGAGGGCGCGCCCGCGGCGCACGACGGAAAATTCCCATTCCTCGTGCCAATGGCAGGGTATGAAATGTCCGTGAAAGTCTCCGAGATCGTCGTGGAGCACCTCGACGGGAAAGCGAGCGTCGCTGTGTTCTCGGAGCTCGCGCAGCGAGGAGCTGTCTACGACAACGAAGAGCTCCTTCTTAGATTTTTTCGGAACGCCGCTCATCCTCCCGCCTCCCCGCGCGATATTTTTATCTTCCGTTCCATTATATTTCGGAAGAGAGGCGAGCCGCAAGCGCGGCCTTAAAGAATATGGATAAATCATTAGGTAAGGAAAGGAGCCGTTCACTATGATAAAAGACCTTACCGTCGGGCGTCCTTCGACGACCATTCTGCGCTTCGCGCTGCCGGTGATCGGCGGCAACCTCTTTCAGCTCTTCTATACGCTCGCGGACACCGTGATCGTCGGCCGCACGATGGGGGCCGACGCGCTGGCCGCCGTCGGCGCGACCGGCGTCATAATATATTTCATCCTCTGCTTCGTGCAGGGTTTCACCGGCGGCTTCGGAATATGCCTTGGGCAGCGATTCGGCGCGAAGGACGCCGCCGGCATGCGCCGCAGCGTCGCCGCCGCGTCGCTGCTGTCGCTCTTTTTCACGCTCGCGGTGACGCCAGCCGCCTGCCTGCTATCACACCCGATACTGCGCTGTCTGAATATGCCGGAGCGCATATACGGCATGGCCTATGATTATATGTTCGTAGTCCTCCTGGGGACTGGAGCCACGGTATTCTACAATGTCATCTCGAATATGATGCGCGCTCTCGGCGACAGCAAGACGCCGCTCTATCTGCTGATATTTTCCTCGCTGCTCAACATCGCGCTGGATATCATCTTCATCGTCCCGCTGGGCATGGGTACGGCGGGCGCGGCCTGGGCAACGGTGCTTTCACAGCTGATATCGGCCCTATTCTGCACCGTTTTCGCCGTGAAGAACTTCGAAGTTATGCGCCTGACTACCGCCGACTGGCATTCGGCACGCTCCGCCTTCAAGAGCCATCTCGCGGTCGGCCTGCCGATGGGGCTTCAGTTTTCCGTCATGTGCATCGGCCTCATCGCGATGCAGGCGGCGGTCAACGGCCTCGGCCCCGAGGCGATCGCCGGCTTCATGGCGGCGACGAAGGTGGACCAGCTCTCGGTACTCGTGAATACGGCCTTCGGCATCGCGATATCGGGCTATGTGGCGCAGAACTACGGCGCGCGGTTCTTCCGCCGTATAAGGGCCGGCGTCCGCGCCTGCCTGATGCAGCTCGCGGCGGCCAACATTTTAATGGGGGCGCTGATGATAGTCTGCCGCGAACGCGTTGTACCGTTATTTGTCGAGAATCCCGGCAAAGCGGTCATCGGCTATTCAAACGATTACCTGCTGGTGGTGGTTCCCTTCTACCTGATACTGGGGGTGCTCGTCATTTTACGCGCGGCGCTGCAAAGTATGGACGACGCCAAGACGCCCTTCGCCGCCTGCGCCATTGAGCTGGTGATGCGCGTCACGGCGGCGTTCTGGTTCGCCTCGCTCTTCGGATACCGCGGCATCTGCTTTGCCACGCCGCTCGCCTGGATCGGCGCGGCCTCACTGTTGGTGCCGGTCTACCTGCGCACGATCAGGAAATTCTGCCCCGCCGGCCGGGGATTTGTCTCCCGCCTCCGCCTGCTCCGCGTGGCAAGGCGCGCCGCCAGATGACGGATGCGGGGCCGCTTCAAAGGCCGTCTGGAATATTTCAGGATTGAGTATTTGAACGGCGGGATGTAGTATTGTGGCACAGGGTACCGGAATAAATCTGAGGAGGTTTTTTAATATGCCGCATATCGCAGTAATGATGTATCCCGGAAGGAACGACGAAAAGAAGATGGCCCTCGCGAAGAAGCTCCAGGATGCCGTAGAGGAGGCGCTCGGCGTCGACAGAAAGGTGATCTCCGTATCGGTGGAGGACGTCGCGAAAGAGGACTGAGACGAGAATTTTAAGAAAAAGATCGATAAAAAGACGATCTTTATCGAGGCGGAGGTTTAAGCCCTCTTCGCCGGAAGCTAAACGACCGCGCCGCCTCCGCGGAAAGACAGCCTTTCGCGGAGGCGGTTTTATTTTTCTGCGCCGTCACCGTGGACTTACAAAAACTATCTTATAGAGCGGCCCTTCGTCCCCGCGGCCGCTCCGCAAAAATCCGCTGTTAAGCAGCACCTTACGGGAGGCGTCGTTATCCTCGTCAGTCTGCGCGGTCACACAGCGCACGCCGTCCTGTTCCGAGGCCCACTTTATAACGCCCCTAACGGCCTCCGTGGCGTAGCCATTACCCCGGTGCGCCTCGTCGATGCCGTAACCGATTTCGACGCTTCCCTCCGCGCCGGGAGCGCCTTTGAAGCACAGCCCGCCCACCTGCGCGCCGGAGGCAAGGCATATCTTCCAATAAGAGCCCCACTCTTCACGTCCCGGCAATTTTCGCATCGCTTCCAGCATTTCTCCGTAAGCCTGTTTCATGCCGCCGTCGCTCTCCTCATCATAAAGCGCGCGAAGCTCCTCGGCTCCGGCACAAACGACACGGAGCCTTTCAGTCTTTACAACTATATTTCTCATGCGCTCGTCGCTTTCCGCCCCTCTGTCGGGGCACGGCTCTATTTTTTCCACTTTGATAAACCACGGATGCCACGGATATTTTTCCCGTGCAGCGAAGAAAAAAGGGCCGCTATTCGGCGGCCTCTTTCTCGAATACACCGGCTACCTCTTTAAGGCCGTCGATTATCTTTATATGCTGCGGGCAGGCCTGTTCACACTGTCCGCACTCCACGCACTCAGAGGCCTTGCGGCGCGTCTTGGTGATATTCGCGTAATAGACACCCTGTGTGGAGAATATCCCCGCCTTCGACTGTTTCTCGGCGTTATAGAGCGCGAAATATTCCGGTATCGGGATGCCCATCGGACAGCCCTCGACACAGTAGCGGCAGGCGGTGCACTGTATTGCCTTGGACTCGGCAATGGTCTTCTTCGCGCTCTCAAGTATCGCCTCTTCATCCGGCGAGAGCGGCTTGAAGTCTTCCATATAGCCGACATTGTCAAGAAGCTGCGCCATATCGGACATGCCGCTGAGCACCACCATGACGCCCTCCAGCCCCGCCGCGAAACGCACCGCCCAGGAGGCGGCGGACATCTCTGGGGCGCAGCCTTTAAAGATCGCCTCCACATTCTCCGGAATCTCCGCGAGCGCGCCGCCCTTTACGGGCTCCATCACGACGACGGGCTTCCCATGCCTGCGGGCGGTCTCATAACATTTACGCGACTGGATGCTCTCGTTGTCCCAGTCGAGGTAGTTGAGCTGGAGCTGGACGAACTCCGTCTCGGGATGCTCTGTGAGCACGCGTTCCAGCAGTTCGGCGTCGTCGTGGTAGGAGAAGCCGATATGTTTTATCAGTCCCTGCTCCTTCATCTTTTTTATGAAGGCGAAGCTGTCGAATCGCTTCACCTTCTCGTAATTTTGAACGTTGATATTGTGCAGAAGATAGTAGTCGAAATAGTCCACACCGCAATTCTTAAGCTGCTCGCCGAATATCCGCTCCTGGTCTCCCTCATTCTCGAGGGCCATCAGCGGCATCTTCGTCGCCACCGTGAAGGCTTCGCGCGGATGGCGCTCCACAAGCACCTCACGCAGCGCCGCTTCGCTCGTATAGTCGTGGTACATATAGGCGGTGTCAAAATAGGTGAAGCCCCTCTCGAGGAAGACATCCACCATCTTCTTCAGCATCTCTTTGTCGATGCTCCTAACGTCGTCCTTATCGGTCAGCGGAAGGCGCATAAATCCAAAGCCCAGTTTTTTCATCTTTTATCCGTTCCTTCCATAAAAATGTCCATTATATAGTACCACCGCCGGGCGTCGTATTGTCAACCGCGGCGCCCATGATGAGCGGCCTATTTAAGTATCCCGATCTCCCTCAGCCAGTTCTCGATATCACGCTGCGCGTTTTTCACACTGCCGCCGCGGATCGCCGTCGGGTCAAGTATATCCGACTTAGGGCAGAGCCGTTTCAGGTCGCCGCCGCTGCGGCCGACGCCGCTTCCCTCGTGCGTAACCAGCTCCGCGATCTTCTTGCCGGAGAGGTCGTTCGCCTCAAGCAGCATCATCACGGGAGTCGGCATCGTTCCCCACCAGTTAGGATGGGCGACGATGACCATGTCGTAGGAGCCGAGGTCCGGCAGTTTCGAGACCTTAAGCGCGGGGCGCGCGTTGTCGTTAAGCTCCCGCTTCGCCTGTTCCGTCGTCGCGCGGTACTCCTTTGGATAGGCGTTCACCGTCTCGATCTCAAAGATGTCGCCGCCAGTCAGCTGGCGTATCTGATTCGCCGCTTCACGTGTGTTGCCGCTCCAAGAGAAGCAGACGATCAGGGGCTTCCTGCCCGCGAGCGCGGAGGCCGCCTCACCGTAAGCCACAAAACCAAAGAGCACCGCCATTGTCAAAGCCATTGAAAATGCAGTCTTCATGATATTTCCTCCTGAATTTTTATATTATTAGACAAATTCTTTTCCAAGCGGTAACAGAATAGCCCTTTGAGCTGGCTCTAAGTCAAGGCTATTTTTATAAATTTTACAAAGACTTGCGGGATATATTTGCCTGACATATAAAACGCCCCGCCTTCGCATCCGGAAAAAAGAGGGGGGAGGGCGGGGCCGGTAAACTCGGTTCCGTGGGGCCGTTATTTCAGCCTGTTATATTCCGCCTCATCCACCGGCTCAAGCCATTCGGCAGGGCCGGCCTGACAATTCGTCTCGACCGAAAGGTGGGCGAACCAGCTGTCGCGCGCCGCGCCGTGCCAGTGCTTCACATTCGCGGGGATAGCCACGACGTCGCCCGCGCGCAGACCGCGCGCCTCTTTTCCCCATTCGCAGTACCAGCCGCGCCCTCCCGTGACCAGCAGTATCTGGCCTCCGGGATGGCGGTGCCAGTTGTTGCGGCATCCGGGCTCGAATGTCACGTTGCCGATGGGGCAGTTGAAATCATTGCCGCCCGGAACCAGCATCTCCAGATAGGCCTGCCCGATAAAATTCTTCGCAAATACCTCCGGCAGAGGGCCGCCTTTGGGAAATACCGCGCCGCCGCCGAGATCGCCGTTCTCATCATTCATTATTTTTTCCGCCAACTCTGTACGCCTCCAATCCATCTTTACCATCCTCAATCCCATCGCGGGCCGCGCCGCCGAAATGCTCCCCTCCTACGGAGAGCATTTCATTCGCGGGCGGTCTTCAGGGAAAGGAAAATTTGGTTCCTGGATAATTTTATTTATACGAAGCCGCGTAAATCGCCACGCAGTCCTCTATGCTGAGCGGTTCCCTGTCACACTGAAAGAGGAAACCCATCGTATCCATCGCGTTATGCGCGAGCTTCTCAAAATCCTCCGGCTTGATGCCGTAGTCGGACATCTTAAGCTCCGCCACGCCGCACTCCTCCTGCAGTTTCGTCAGCGCCTTTATAAAATCCATCGGCTCGGAGGCCGCCGTCATCCCCATCGCCTTCGCCATGCGGATAAAGCGCTCGTCGCAGATGTGCCTGTCGATGAAGTGCCTGTAATAGGCCCGGCTTATCATGATCAGCCCGGCGCCGTGCGGCAGTTCCTGATGATAGGCCGACATCGCGTGTTCCAGCGAATGCTCGCTTGCGCAGCTGCCGACGCACATCACAAAGCCAGAGGCGTAATTTCCGAAGGCGACGTGCTCGCGCGCCTTGAGATCCTTGCCGTCGCGCACGGCGCGCGTCAGATAACGGCTCACATTCTCGATCGCCGCGAGCGCGAACATATCGCTCATGAGATTCGCCGTCCCCGCGATATAGGCCTCCACACTGTGGAAGAGCGCGTCGAAGCCCTGATAGGCGGTGAACTTCGGCGGCACGGAGACCATCAGCTCCGGGTCTACGACGGCCAGCACAGGGAAGAGCGCATCGTCGAGGATCGCGCTTTTTTCGTGCATCTCCTCGTTCGTGATGACGCCGCCCGAATCCGTCTCGGAACCGGTGCCGGCGGTCGTCGTGACGGCCACGATCGGCAGCGGCCTGTTCACAAGCGGACGGCCCAGGCCGCTGCCGGAGTGGATATAGTCCCAGAGGTCTCCCTCGTTCACCGCCATCGCGGCGATGCCCTTCGAGGCATCCATCGGGCTGCCGCCGCCGAGCGCGACGATAAAATCACAGCCGTTCTCACGCGCCGCCGCGGCTCCCGCCATCACGGTCGAATGCAGCGGATTAGGTTCCACCCTGTCAAAGAGCGCCCACTCCACACCCGCAAGCTTCAGCTCGTTCTCCAGCCGCGCTAGATAGCCGTTGGCCTTCGTCGACTTTCCGTTTGAGATGATGATCAGCGCCTTTTTCCCCGGCAGCCTCTGTTCATGTAATTTGTTCAGCATCCCCGCTCCGAAAAGCGTCTTTGTCGGTACATACATTGTAAAGCTCATCTTTATATCCTCCGTTTTGCAAAAAATTATTTCTTTTACCCTATACACTATAGACTAGCACTTGGAGCTGACTCTAGGTCAATGGAAAAAGACATAACTTTAAAATTTTTTCGTCGTCCCCGCCGGCATCATCCGCGCGGAAACGTTTTATTTCACTACGCCGATCTCCCTCAGCCACGCCGGCACGTCGCCGACTGGATTTCCCGGGTCCTTGCAGTCCACCGCGATCCCCTTGAGGACCTTCGCGCCCGTGGCAAGTTTCGCCGTCTCCGCGGCGACTTCGCCTCCGCCATATCCTCCGTGAGTGCAGAACGGCACGACCTCTTTGCCGCGAAGGTCATGCGAAGCGAGGAAGCTTCTGACCGGCGGGGCCATTTTGAACCACCACACGGGGGTCCCCACGAAGACGACGTCATAAGAACGGATGTCCGAGACCTTAGTGCTGATCGGCGCGCGGTAATCTACGGCGTTTTCTTCCTGCGCCTGACGCACCACCTCGTCGTATGCGCCCTGGTAGGGTTTTACTGGCTTTATCTCCACGATGTTGCCGCCGGCGAGTTCATGTATCCGTCGAGCCACTTTCCTGGTATTACCGTCTTTGGAATATGAATAGTAGACGACCAGCACCCGCTTTCCCTTATCCCCCGCCGCCGCGTTTGCGGCGCCGCAAAAGACCGCGGCATTCAGCGCGAAGAACAAAAGAGCCATGCAGGCCGCGGCAAAAAAATATTTTTTGATGTTCATAACATTCACCTCTATATGTAATTTATACGCGGACGCCGCCGATATCTTCGCTAACGCCCGCCCGCCATTTCGTTAAGAAACCGTCGCGAGGGTAAGTCTATCCTTTAGAGCGGACTCCAAGTCAAGCCTCTATGCTTAAATATCCGGTGATCTTTTTTCCAGTAAAATAAGTGATTAAAAAAACAGCCTTTGTGTTTTGCGCGAGCCGCTTTGTATTCCCGTCAGGCAATAAAAAAGAGGCCGGTCAATAGACCTGCCTCATGAGGGTTTCTTTAAGAATGGTGCCGGATAGCCAGGGAGCCAAAATCTTTGATTTTGCGCGAGTCGGCTAGTCCTTGCGTTGGGTAATAAAAAGAGGCCAGTCAATGGACTAGCCTCATGAGGGTTTCTTAAATATGGTGCCGGAAAAGCAGCGAGCCAAAACGCCGTACCTGCGTTTTGTGCGAGTCGCTTTGCATTAGCGCCGGGTAATAAAAAAGAGGCCGGTCAAATGACCTGCCTCATGAGGGTTTCTTTAAATATGGTGCCGGATAGCCAGGGAGCCAAAATCTTTGATTTTGCGCGAGTCGGCTAGTCCTTGCGTTGGGTAATAAAAAGAGGCCAGTCGATAGACTAGCCTCACGAGGGTTTCTGTAAAATGGTGCCGGAGACGAGAATTGAACTCGTACGGGTTGCCCCACACGCCCCTCAAACGTGCGTGTCTACCATTTCCACCACCCCGGCGCTCAACGTGGGAAAGTATATAAAAAAATCACTGTTTAGTCAAGCCTTTTCACGAAAATTCATGGTTTTATTTTCGTTATGGACGTAATCGCCTATATAGATTTGCACACCGATCTGTACATTAATTTCGTCAGATCCGTTATATCAAAGACTGGCAGCCCCGTCGCAAGGCGGATATCTTCGGCATAAGGCGGCATATTAGTGCATTCAAGAACGATAGCGCGTACATCAGGATTTTCCCTGCACATTCCGCGCGCCGCGGAGATATGATCGGCACGCGCACCCTCTACGTCCAACTCATGGAGATTTTCGCGTATCGGCTTCGCAAAGTGCTCGGAATTTTCCATTCCACAGACGACCTTTGGAATATTCTCAATCCCTGCGCCCTTAAAATGGCGCTCCGTCAGCGCGCCGCTGTTAAAGGTCATGATCCCCACCTTACAGGAGACTGGCAGCATCGAATATACAAGCGGGACCATTAACAGTGCGGAGGTAAAAATCGGGACAGAAAGCGCCTCCGCCATTTCGCGCTGAAAGACAGCCAGAAAACCGCAGCTCGTAGTTACCGCCTTCGCTCCCTGAACGATGAGTTCCCGCGCGCCGTCGATAAAGGGCGCAAGTAGCGCCGGGTCTCCGTCTTCAACCACTCTTGCGACAGAGGCGCCTTTCACGACTTTATAGAGGACGGGGAAGTCCCATGTGAGCGCGTTGCCGATATCGCCTGGAATCCTCGGAAAATCCGTATCAAGCATCAGTATCCCCAGAGAAAATCCGTAGATATTTCTTCCGCCGCGGGCCGTTCCCCTGTACCTCTCCATCTTAATCCTCCTCTGCGAAGAGCCCTATCTTTATCGGTTTCACGGGCGGGCGGATAGTTCCCGGCGATACTTCGCCCATCGGAGTCCCCGTCGATCTCGCAATCTCTTTGAGTATGATATCGCGGCAGCCGCGTCCCTGGCATGGCCCCATGCCGACGCGGAGGATGCGCTTCAATTCGTCAAATTCGGTGTAGCCCGCCGCGATCCATTTGCGGATCTCGTCGATCTCTATCTCTTCACAGCGGCATATCACATTTACTTTCGCCATTTCAGCACTCCTCCTTCTGCGCGGCGCCCTGTTCGCGCACGGCGCGGACTTCCAGGTCTTCCTCCGGGCGCAAGCGTGCGGGCACGTTTACCGCGATCGCGCGTATTTGATCGGCCATCTCTTTCGGTATGACGACGCTGACCACGTAGG